>JAKFXU010000145.1 GCA_021731215.1 Rhodoferax sp. | reverse complement strand
GCGATGACCTGGTCGGGGTGGAAGTGGGCGGTGCGGTCAAAAATGTGCTGGCCATCGCCACCGGCTTGTGCGACGGTTTGAATTTGGGCCTCAACGCCCGCGCCGCCCTGATTACGCGCGGCCTGGCCGAGATGACGCGGCTGGGCCTGGCCTTGGGCGCCAAGGCCGAAACCTTCATGGGTTTGAGTGGCCTGGGCGACCTGGTGCTCACCGCCACCGGCGATTTGTCGCGCAACCGGCAGGTCGGTCTGGCGCTGGCCCGGGGCCAGACCCTGCAGCAGGCGGTCGCGTCACTGGGCCACGTGGCCGAAGGTGTTTATTGCGCCCGCACCGTGCTGCAGCGCGCTGACGCGCTGGGCGTGGAGATGCCGATTGCGCAGGCAGTGGTGGCTTTGCTCGATGCCCGGATCGAGCCGGCCCAGGCGCTGGCGCTGCTGATGGGGCGCGAGCCGACCACGGAATTGGAATGAACCGGTCTTGACGTGAACACCCAGGGTGAGCTTGATGACGCCTTTTTTTGATTTTTCCGACGCCGCCGTGGCCGCCCTGGCCCAGGCCGACGCAGCACGCGCCTTGCAGGAGGACGTCGGCAGCGGCGACCTCACCGCCAGTTTGATAGAGCCGGCCCGGCGCGCCCGCGCGCAGGTGATCGCGCGGGAAGCCGCCGTCATTTGTGGTGCGCCCTGGGCCCAGGCCGCGCTGCAACAGCTCGACCCCGAGGTCAGCCTGCGCTGGCACGTGGCGCAGGGCCAGCGCTGCACGCCCGATCAGGTGGTGCTGGAGATTGAGGGCTCGGCGCGTGCGCTGCTCACCGCCGAGCGCACCGCCCTCAACTTTCTGCAACTGCTCAGCGCAGTGGCCACCAAAACCGCCAGTTATGTCGATGCGGTACGCGAAGTGCCGGGCAACCGCGCGCAGATTGTGGACACGCGCAAGACCCTGCCCGGCTTGCGGCTGGCGCAGAAATATGCGGTGCGCTGCGGCGGCGGCAGCAACCACCGCATCGGTTTGTATGACGCGGTGCTGATCAAGGAAAACCACATCGCCGCCGCCGGCGGCATCAGTGCCGTGCTGCAACGCGCAGCCACGCTGGCGCCGGGCGCCAAATTTGTCGAGATCGAGGTCGAAACCCTGGCCCAACTGGCCCAGGCGCTGGACGCTGGCGCCACCATGGTGCTGCTCGACAACATGAACCTGGCCCAGCTGCAGGAGGCGGTGCGGCTCAATGCCGGGCGCGCGCTGCTGGAGGTATCGGGCGGCGTCAACCTGGCGACGGTGCGCGCCATTGCCGCCACCGGCGTTGACCGCATTTCGATCGGCGCCTTGACCAAGGACGTCAGCGCCACTGATTTTTCCATGCGTTTTAGTTCCGACGTAACTTGAGTGCAAGTTAGACTCCACTGAAACTTCGGTTTATTGATGCGTTCAAAAATCATGACAAAAGCTGCGCGGTTCTTGGCTCTACGCTGCTTGTCAAAGGCTGGGGTAGCCGTAGGGTGGGCAAAGCGCAGCGTGCCCACCAACTTCAATCCGTTCCAACAAACCAGTCCGTGGGCACGCTGCGCTTTGCCCACCCTACAACTGATTTTTCCATACGTTTTAGTTCCGACTTGGCCTGAACTCAAGCAAGGCCAGAGCTAAAACTACCTTGTCAGGACTTGTGATGAACACTCTCTCCATTGCCATCAAGGACGTCGAATACGAGCAGCCGCAGCCCGATGCACAGCACCAGAGCGCCGCGGTCTGCGCCACCAAACATGCCTGGGCCAAGGTGCCGGTGGAACCCGGTCCGGCCGAGCGCGCCGCCCTGAAAGACAAAATCCGCCGCCTGCTCAAGGAGCGCAACGCGGTGATGGTGTCGCACTATTACGTGCACCCGGATTTACAGGATCTGGCCGAAGAAACCGGCGGCCTGGTCAGTGATTCGCTCGAAATGGCCCGCTTTGGCCGCGACCACTCGGCCACCACGCTGCTGGTGTCGGGCGTGCGTTTCATGGGCGAGACCGCCAAGATACTGTCGCCCGAAAAGCGCGTCCTGATGCCGGACCTGGACGCCACCTGTTCGCTCGATCTGGGCTGTCCGATCGACGACTTCAGCGCCTTTTGCGACGCCCACCCGGAGCGCACCGTGGTGGTCTACGCCAACACCAGCGCGGCGGTCAAGGCGCGCTCCGACTGGCTGGTGACGTCGAGCTGTGCGCTCGACATCGTGCGCGCGCTCAAGGACAAGGGCCACAAGATTCTGTGGGCGCCGGACCGGCATCTGGGCAGCTACATCCAGTCTGAGACCGGTGCCGACATGGTGATGTGGGGCGGCTCCTGCATCGTGCACGACGAGTTCAAGGCGTTCGAGCTGGCCGCCCTGAAAAAAGCCCATCCCGGCGCCCGGGTGCTGGTGCACCCGGAGTCGCCGCCGGACGTGGTGGCGCTGGCCAATGCGGTCGGTTCCACCTCCGCCATTCTCAAGGCCGCACGCGAGCTCGACGCCAAGGTGTTCATCGTGGCCACCGACAACGGCATGATGCACAAGCTGCGCCGGCTCAACCCCGGCAAAGTGTTCCTGGAAGCGCCCACCGCTGGCAGCAGCGCCACCTGCAAGAGCTGCGCCCACTGTCCCTGGATGGCCATGAACAGCCTGGCCGGCCTGGCCCATGTGCTGGAAACCGGCGTCAATGAAATTCAGGTCGATCCCGCCTTGGGCACGCGCGCCCGGCTGCCGATTGACCGCATGTTGGCGTTCACTTCGGCGCTCAAGGGCGGCCAGGATGCGGGCAGTCTGGTGCCCCTGATCGGCGCCGCCTGACGCGCTTCAGTTATTGCGTACGCCGCTCGCGACATGGCCGGAGGGCACATGCCGCGATGCCGAATCGACGTGGCCGGTCTGGTCGTCAAAAAAGAAATCGGGTTCGAATTCACGCAGAAATTCGCCCTTGGGCAGGCCGCCCAGGAACA
>JAKFXU010000297.1 GCA_021731215.1 Rhodoferax sp. | reverse complement strand
GGAGCCTGCTTGAGCAGGCTTGGACAGGCGACAGAGGCGAAGCGTCGCGCGAGCCGCGGCCTGCAAGGCCGCGCGCAGTACGCAAAGCGACAAGCGTGGGGGCCACGTTACGCCAGTAGCTTGAGCGTACTCTCGTCCAGTTTTCCGCCGAAGAAGCGCGCCAGCGCTTGTTTGAACACCGGCTGCTGCGGCACGAGCTGCGCGAACAGCGTCATGCACGATTTGAATTTGAGGTCGTCGGGTGAGCCAAAAATGTCGCGGGCACTGGGGTTGCGCTGGGCCAGCACCAGTTGCGTGCATGCCAGCAGCCGCGGGCCCAGCACCGGGTGCTGCCAGAAGGCCAGCGCCTCGGCGTCCGATTCGAGGCCATAGTGTTTGGCGATCGGACTGCGGCCCAAGCCCTTGAGCTGGGGAAAGATGAACCACATCCAGTGACTGGTTTTCTCGCCCAGTGCCAGTTCGTTGCAGACCGATTCATAGATGCGGTCTTGCGCCTCCACAAAGCGCGCCAGCCCGTGCGTTGTCAAGTTCATCATTGCGCCCATCCTTAGGATTCGTTCGGTAATAAGTTGTGCATTTGGCCGCCGGATTCGGGATGCGATTTGCAACAACGCAGCGCACCCGAAGCTGGCAGGACAAATGTGCAAATTATTGCTGAACGAGTCCTTAAGCCTGTGATGGCTGTATGTTGAGGCATTTAGCGCGGCCGGGCGGTTTGCCCCTGCCATCAACGTGAAATAAAAATATGTCCCGCTACTCGGGGCCGGTCGTTGGCTTTGGTCAGCCTCGGTCCCAGCGCGATTCGGCCTCGCGCGGGGTGAAGCGCACGCTGCGCCCGTCGGCCAGCAGCACCCGGATGCGCCAGGGTCTGCCGCTGGCATCGATCTCTACCAGGCCCACGCCGCTGCCGTTGAGCAGGCGCCGGCCGTGAGCGCTGCCCTCGGGCTTGCGCGGGGTCACCCGCATGTGGCGCCGCTTGGTGAACCAGTTCAGCGGCGAGCGCGGCGAGTAGAGCCAGCGGTTGGCGCGGTCGAGCACGTCGAGCAGGCGCGGCGGAAATTCGTTGCGCAGGCCGCTGCAGCAAATTTGCCAGATGTCGGGCCCGCGCCTGCGCCCGCGCAGTTCCACGTCGTACACAAACGAGTAGTGCACATCGCCCGACAAGATCACGAAGTGCTGCGGCGTTTTCGGGTGACGCAGGATGTTGAGAATGGCGCTGGCCGTGCCGCGGTGGGCCATCCAGTTTTCCGCATCGACCAGCAGCGGGCGGCCCCACCAGGTGAAGACGCGCTGAATGCTCTCGATCAGCTTCACGCCAAAGATGGGCGCGGCGCACACCAGCAGCACCGCGGACCGGCCCAGCAGGCGCTGTTGCAGGTCGGTCAGGCCTTCCCAGTCCAGCAGCCCCGAGGACTGGCGCGCGGCGTACTCGCGGCGCCAGCGGTGGGTGCGCCCGTCCACCACCACCAGCGGCGGCTCCGTAGGCCAGTCGTAGTGCCACTGGCCAAAGCGCAGCAAGTGATCGATGCAGGCCTCGTGCGCCGCGCCGCCGGGTGCTGCCAGCGCCGAGCGCGTCAGTGTCAGGGTCGTGCCGTCAAAGGCCTCGGGGCGGTTGCCCCAGCCCTGGTTGACCAGATAGCCCAGCAGCGCATTGCCAATCACCCGGCGCGAGAACGGGTGGTGGTAGGCAATCTCTTCCCACTCGCGGCTCAGGTTCCAGTCGTCGGTGATGTCGTGGTCGTCAAAGATCATCGCCACCGGCAGGTGCGCCAACAGGCGACGCACCGCCGCCAGCTCGGCCACGAAACCATCGAGCAGCTCGCGCTCCTGCGCGTAGAGCTTGAGCGCGGCCGCGTCCAGCCCCTCGGGCGGGGCCAGGTCGAGTCCGCTCCACGGCGCTGGCGACCAGACCAGCAGGTACATGGCCAGCACCTCGGCCAGCGTGATCAGGTGATTGTGTGCGCTGTCGGTGGTGAATACCGGCTTTTCCACGCCGCCAAAAAGCACCTCGATCAGCGCGTAATTGCGCTTGTGCTGCGGCAGCAGCGTCTCGCGCCGGTAGTACGAGGCCGGGTGACGGTACAGCGCCTGCGCGTCGGCCAGGCCGGTCAGCGCGGCGCCCGCCAGGGGTTCGCCGGGCAGGTCGAGCCGCCCGATGAGCTGGTGGATCGCGCGCAGCATCGGCCCGGCCACGTCGTCGGCGTAGATCTGGTCGCCCGAGAGCACCAGTCCAGAGGGCCAGGCCGGTAGCTCCGGCGCAGCCACATTGTCAGGCGCTCCGTCTTGCTCGTTGCCGGGCCGATTCGGTCCGGCAGCCAGCAGTTGCGCCAGCAAACGCTCGGCCCGCACCAGGCCGTCGCCGCCCGGGTGGTGCGGCTTGCGACAGGATCCGTGCAACAGCGAGTGCACCTGCGGCATCAGCACAAAGCCCGGCGAGCGCTGACCGGGGTAGCACAACTCGGGCGCCCACGCGGACCAGTCCTGCCACTGCGCAGGCAGCTCGTCCAGCGGTGCCACCGCAATCGAATAACCGGTCCAGCGGCCGCGCGGCAGATCGACCGGCAGCGCCCAGTCGATTAGTTGGTAGTGCAACTGCGCCCCGGCGCTCAGGTGGCGACAAGACAAGTCGTCGGGCGCAAAGTCGTGACTCAGCCGCGCGCCGTCGCCCGGCTCCAGCACCAGGCGCACGCGCAGCGCCTGGCGGCTCGCCAGCCAGAGCACGATGCGTCGTGCCTCGAGCCGGCGCAGCATCGGGCCGGCCAGCACCAGGGGCAAAGGGTTCGCTGGGGCGGCCGCAGGTTCAGAGGGTTCAGCCATGGAAGTTGTGCGGGTCTAGGGTGCGCTCCTGCGCCAGGTGCGCCAAAAAGGCCTGCGTGGCCGCTGACAGGCGCCGCGGCGTGCGCCACACCAGATGCCACATGCGCCGAATCGGCAAGCCCACAACCGGTAGTATGCACAAACC
>JAKFXU010000218.1 GCA_021731215.1 Rhodoferax sp. | reverse complement strand
GACCGGGTTGTTCAATTCGGTGGTTTTGAAACCCAGGCCCAGGATCAGCGCCTGGGCGCGCGCCGGCGCATCGTGCGCGCCGGCGTCCTGCAGCGCCATGTAGGCGTGCGCCATGCGGTCGTAGTCGTCGGTGGCCTCGGAGGCCGTGACTTCCTGCTGCGCCGCCAGCAGCGTGGTGTCACCTTCGACCACAAAGTCGGTGGCGCTTTGCTCGGTCTCGGGCATATCCTGCGCCACCTGGCCCATGCGCCATTGGCTGGGAATGAAGTACTCGCCCCCGTCTTCGTGCAGCGAACCATTGAGCAGGGCAAACAGCGAGGACTTGCCGGCGCCGTTGCGCCCGACCAGACCGACCTTTTCGCCCGGGTTGATGGTGACGGTGGCACCATCGAGCAGCACCTTGGCGCCGCGGCGAAGGATGACGTTTTTTAGAGTGATCAAGGGGTTTTTTCAGTTTGAGTTTTGCAATAGCGCTTCGCGCGTGGCCAGCAGCACTTGGTCTTCACCGGCGCTGGTGTCGAGCCAGACTGCTTCCAGCTCGGGGAAGGCAGCCTCGAAATGGGCGCGCTCGTTGCCGACTTCCAGCACCAGCACCGCATGCTCGCTCATGTGGGCCGGGGCCTCTTGCAACAGGCGGCGGATGAAGTCCATGCCGTCGCTGCCGCCGTGGGCGTTGCCGTCGAGCGCCAGCGCCGGCTCGGCCCGGTATTCGGGCGGCAGCTCGGCCATGCTTTGGGCATTGACGTAGGGTGGGTTGCATAGGATCAGGTCGTAGCGGCCGTGGACGCCCGCCAGTGCGTCGCTGTGCAGCAGCCGGATGCGCTCTTGCAGGCCGTGCTTGTGGACGTTGATGCGCGCCACCGCCAGGGCGTCGGGCGAAATGTCAGTGGCGTCCACGCTGAGCTCCGGGTAGGTCATGGCGGCCAGCACCGCCAGGCTGGCGTTGCCGGTGCACAGGTCGAGCACGCGCCGGGTCGATTCGGTCAGCCAGTAGTCAATGCCGCCTGCGACCAGCAGCTCGGCAATCAGCGAGCGCGGCACGATGGCGCGCTCATCGACGTAAAACGCGACGCCCTGCAACCAGGCTTCGTGCGTCAGGTAGGCGGCCGGTTTTCTGCTTGTGATGCGGGTCGTCAACAGCGCCGCGACCTGGGCCTGTTGCTCGGGCGTCACGGCCCGGTTGGCTACCGATTCAGGGTCGTCCTGCGCGCCATCGAGCGCGCTATCGAGCGGCAGGCCGAGTTGCCACAGCACCAGCCACGCCGCCTCGTCAAAGGCATTGGTGGTGCCGTGGCCAAACACCACGCCAGCGTCGCTGAGCTGCTGGGCGCCGGCTTCGATCAGTTCCAGAATGCTCATGGGCGCAGGCGCGCGTGCAGGTTTTCCAGCACCCGGCGGTAGATGTTCTTGAGCGGTTCGATGTCGGCCAGCGCGATGTGTTCGTCGATCTGGTGGATGCTGGCGTTGGGGGGGCCGAGCTCGATCACTTGCGGGCAGATGTTGGCGATGAAGCGCCCGTCGCTGGTGCCGCCGGTGGTTGACAACACGGTGTCCAAGCCGGTCTCAAGCTTGATGGCAGCAAGCACCGCATCGACCAGCGTGCCGGGTGCGGTCAGAAAGGGCAGGCCGCCGACGGTCCAACTGATGGCGTAGTCGAGCGCGTGCTGGTCCAGCACCGCTTGCAGCCGTGTCTGCAGCGCCTCGGGTGTGGACTCGGTGGAAAAACGGAAATTGAAATCAAGCACGATCGCGCCAGGAATCACATTGCTGGCGCCGGTGCCCGCGTGGATATTGCTGACCTGCCAGGAGGTGGGTGGAAAAAATGGGTTGCCCTGATCCCACACCATGCCGACCAGTTGCGCCAGGGCGGGGGCCAGCAGATGAATCGGGTTTTTGGCCAGATGCGGGTAGGCGATATGGCCCTGCTGGCCCTTGACGGTGAGGCGCCCGCTCAGGCTGCCACGGCGGCCATTCTTGATCATGTCGCCGGTGTGCTGAACGGAAGTGGGCTCGCCGACAATGCAGTAATCGAGGCGCTCGCCGCGCTGTTTCAGCACATCGCAAACAACCACGGTGCCATCGGTGGCGGGGCCTTCCTCGTCGCTGGTCAGCAAAAAGGCGATCGACAAGGCGGTGTCGGGCTGGGCCGCCACAAACTCTTCGACCGCCACCACAAACGCGGCCAGCGAGGTCTTCATGTCGCTGGCGCCGCGGCCATACAGTTTGCCGTCGCGCTGCGTCGGCGTGAACGGGTCGCTGTGCCATTGGTCGAGCGGGCCGGTCGGCACGACGTCGGTGTGACCGGCAAAGACGATCAATTCCGTCGCCGTAGCCGCTGCTTTGGCGCCGCTGGCCGAGCGCTTGGCCCACAGGTTGGTGACGCGCAAATCAGCCGGACCGCTGCTGATGGTTTCACAGACAAAGCCCAGCGCGGCCAGGCGCGCGGCGATGAGGTCTTGGCAACCGGCGTCATCCGGGGTGAGCGAGGCGCGGGCAATCAGTTGTTCGGCGAGGGAAAGGGTGCTTGACATTGGTTTGTTACGAGTCGGGTGTGGCGATCAGTGCGTCACGTCGAGCGTGATTTCGGTAAAGGAGGCTTGCTCCTGCGGCTCTTCCGGCTGTTCCGCCGGCTTGGTGCTAGCGTTGAAATCGTTTTGCAGGCGCCACATCAAATTGGTGGGCGAGTCGGCATTGGCCAGCCCCTCTTTGCGATCGACAATGTTTTCCACAATCAGGCGTGCGATGTCTTGCTCAAAGGTCTGGCAGCCGTTGGCCATGGATTTTTCCATGGCTTCCTTGACGCCTGAAAAATCCCCTTTTTCAATCATCTCGGCCACCAGTTTGGTGTTGAGCATGATTTCCATCGCCGGTACCCGTCCGCCGGTGACGGTGCGCAGCAGACGCTGCGACACAATCGCTTTGGTGGCGGCCGCCAGGTCGCCCAGCATGGTCGGACGGACTTCGACCGGATAAAAAC
>JAKFXU010000039.1 GCA_021731215.1 Rhodoferax sp. | reverse complement strand
GTGCAGGCCGACGTTGTCCAGCGTATCGACAAAGCAGAGGTTCGGGAACTCTTGGTAGCTGCCGGTGATAGCGGCAAAAGTCGATTCGATGTTGAGGTTGGCCACGTAGTAGGGCAGGATCGCGACTTCGTTGGCGTGCAGCTCGTGCTGGTATTTGTGCGCCAGCTTTTGGGGCTGGCCGCGAAAATGTTCCAGCAACTCGCAAATGAAGGTGCCCGTGCCAGTGGCCGGGTCCAGGATGTCCACATCCTTGTCGATCAGGTTTTTCTGGAAGTGCTTTTCACACAACCAGTCGGCGCCATCGATCATGAAGCGCACGATTTCATTGGGGGTGTAGACCACGCCCAGCCGGTCGGCCGCCTTGGCGTTGTAGACCTTGTAGAAATTTTCGTAAATGACCTTGAGAAAGGTCTGCTTCTCGCCGTGGCTGCTGATTTGCGCGGCGGCGGCGCGAATGGCGGCATAGTAGGTTTCCAGGCCCTTGAGCGTGTCCTTCTTGAGGCTGCCGGTAAAAAATTCAGCCTCCAGCGCGTAGAGCTCGCGCGCCACGTTGTTGTGTTGGTGAAAATCGGAGTCGTCAAACACCTTGGCAAATATTTCTTCGGTCAGGATGTGCTGGATCAGCATCTCGCGCACATCGGCCTCCAGCAGGCCGGGGTTGATGGCCTCTTGCGCATGAACCAGGAATTTGGCCTGCGCGGCTCGAAAGCCCGGGTTCTTTTCGTGTTCGCGCTCGATCATCTCGCGCAAGGCCTTGAGCACGGCCGGCAGGTCGGTCTTGAACTGCTCCACGGCAGCGCGGAAACCCGCAATCTCGGGCCGCTCGAAGCTGAAGAAAAGTTTGAGCAGTTTGGACAGCGCCTGGGTGTCGGTCATGTCGCAACGCAGGACTTCATTCCTGTTTTGCCACAGCACGGCGACGGCATCGTCGCTGAAGATGATGTTGTCCTGCGGGTAGCCTTTTTTGAACTTCTTGCTGACTTCGGCGTCGAGGTCGTCGTCGGCGTCCTTGGCTTCCCAGAACCCCAGGGGCATGCGCAACTCGTGCAAGAGCGCGCCGTCCACATTGATATGGGTCTTGGTGGCGGTCCTGAGCGGATATTCCGCGAGAAAGATCAGGTTGTGCTGCTTGCCCCAACTCTTGAGCAAGTCCTTGAACGCCTCGCGCACGATGGTTTCACGTTGACTGCCGCTGACACGTCGGATGATGTCGAGCTGCTTGAGGTAATCGCTGATAAGGAGTTGGCTCATGGCATCCCTGATATGGTGGGCCGATTCTAGTGATCCAGGGATGGCAGATGTCGCGCCAGGTAGGGTGGGCCAGGCTGCGTCCGTGGGCACGCTGCGCTTGGCCCACCCTACGGGGCTCAATAGTTGCGAATTTCGGGGCTTGCTCCAGGGCATCCGGGGGTGAAACTACTGCGCCGCCCGGCGCAATGTCTCCACCACCGGACGGCGCAGCACTTCGCGCAGGCCCCACCAGCCGGCGGCCAGCGCCAGCAGCGCGCCGCTCAAGGCGCCGAACAGCGGCACCCAGAGCGAAACGGTCCACGCGAACTCGAACACAAAGCGGGCCAGCGCCCAGCCCACCCCCGTGGCGACGATGGAGGCCAGCAAGCCGGCCAGCAGGCCGACACCGATCAGCTCGGTGCGCTGCACCTGGCGCAGCAGGCTGCTTTTGGCGCCGACGGCGCGCATGATGGCAAACTCCTTGGCGCGCTCTTCGCGCGTGGCCGTCACGGCGGCGAACAACACCACCAGACCAGCCACCAGGGTGAAGCCAAACAGGAACTCCACCGCGCGGATGACCTGGTCGAGCACGCCTTGAATTTGCCGAATGGTGTTGCTCATGTCGACCGTGGTGATGTTGGGAAAACTTCGCACCAGGGCATTGTCAAACCCGGCCGTGGCTGGCGCCTTGAAGGCGCTCATGAAGGTGCTGGGTACGCCGGGCATGCTGCTCACCGGGTACATGACAAAGAAATTGGCCCGCATCGAGCCCCAATCGACCCGGCGCAGGGAGGTGATTTTGGACTCGACCTGAACCCCGGCAATGTCAAAGCGCAGGCGGTCGCCCAGGCTCAGATTGAGTGTTTTGGCAAGGCCTTCCTCGACGCTGACGACGCCCTGCTCCTCCTCGCTCCAGCGCCCGGCCACCACTTCGTTTTGCGCCGGCCTGACGGCGCTGTTGGAGAGGTTGAACTCGCGCTCGACCAGCCGCTTGGCCCGGTCCTCCGGGTAGTCGTCGGGCGTGACGGCCCGGCCGTTGACCGCCACCAGCCGCCCGCGAATCATGGGGTACCAGTCAAACTGGCCCACCCCGGCGTCGCGCAAGGCCTGCACAAAGGCTTCGCCCTGTTCCGGCATCACGTTGATGACAAAGCGGTTGGGCGCATCGGCCGGGCTGGCTTGGCGCCAACTGCTGATGAGGTCGGTGCGCAACAGCACCAGCAGCACCAGCGCCAGCAAACCGACCGCCAGCGCACTGACTTGCACCACGGCAAAAGCCGGGCGCGCCGAAATCTGCCGGGTCGCCAGCACCAGGGCGCGCGGCGCCGTGCTCTCGTTGACGCTGCGGCGCAGCAGCTTGATGGCGAGCCAGCTTAAAGCAGCAAACACCAGCACCGCCCCGGCAAAGCCGCCGACCGCGATCAGGCCCAGTTTCACATCGTTGCTGGCGGCCAGCAGCAAGGCGGCGAAACCGGCCACGCCCAAGCCCAGTACGCCGAGCGAAACCGGTTTGAGGTTGCCGACATCGCGGCGGATCACGCGCAACGCCGGCACCCGGGCCAGTTGCAGCACCGGCGGCAGGCCAAAGGCCAGCAGCAGCGTCAGCCCCATGCCCAGGCCGAAGACGACCGGCCACAGGCCGGGCGCCGGCAGCGCGGTCCCGACCAAGCCGGCCAGCAGCAACACGAACACATGGTGCACCGCAAAGCCGGCGGCCACACCGAGCGCACTGGCCAGCAGGCCAATCAGGATGAACTCAAAAGCGTAACTGGCGGCAATCGCGCGCTGGCTCAAGC
>JAKFXU010000404.1 GCA_021731215.1 Rhodoferax sp. | reverse complement strand
GCCCAGCGGCTGGCCAGCGCGTTCATCCCCGGCGCGGCTACCCAGTGGGCGTCCCGGGCTGGCAGGCCGGCAGCGGCAACCCGGCCCTGTTGGTCCAGCACCCGCACCGTGTTGGCGCTCCAGGGTTTGCACAGGTTGGGTACGGTCTTGAGCGCCTTGCCAAAGCGCGGATCGCGCACGGTGAAATACTGCACACCCGCGTCAAACGTGCCAAAGGCGCTGTTGAGCGTGGCCATGCGCCCGCCAATGCTGGCGCCTTTTTCGAATAGCGTGACCTGATGGCCGGCTTGCACCAGGGTGCGGGCGCAGGCGACACCGGCGATGCCGGCGCCGACGATGGCGAAGTGCTTGAACCTCGGTTTGATTTTGGGTTTTGATTGGGTCATGACCGGTGGCTCCAGTGGTTGTTGTATGTCTTGCACTTTACACGCCTCGGTGGCGCTCCAGCAAAGCGGCGCGGGTTGCGGGACTTTCCAGTTGGGCCAGCCACCATTTGAGCGCGCGGCCCTGGTCCGGCTGGGTGACGCTGCGCCAGGCGTAATTGACCCGAATAATGCGTTGCGGACGGTCCATCGCCTTGACCACCAGGCGGCCGGTTTCAATGTAGACGCGGGCCATGCATTCGGGCACGAAACCGCTGCCCAGGCCGCGCAACTGGGCGTCGAGCTTGTCGTGCATGTTGGCCACGGTAAACACATCCTGGCCGCCCAGCAAGCCAAAGGTCAAACCGCCGCCGCGGGCAATGGTGTCGGCCACCGCCACCGCCCGGTGCTGCCGGATCAACTCGTCGTTCAGGGGCTCGGGCGCGCCCGCCAGTGGGTGATGCGGCGCCACCGCGTAAACAAAGCTCACGTCGCCCAGCGGCTTGCTGTGAATGCCGGCATTGGTGCTTGACTCGGCCACGCCCAGCGCCAGATCGGCCTGGCCCGAGGTCAGGGCTTCCAGCGTGCCCGACAGCGTCTCGTCGCGCAATTTGATGCGCGTTGGTGGGCCCAGGGCAAAAAAGCTCTGGCACAGCTCCATCACGGTGGCCTTGGAAATGATGCCGTCCACCGCCACCGTCAATTGCGGCTCCCAGCCGGTGGCGACGCGCTTGACCCGATTCGCCACGGCATCCATGTCAGCCAGCAGGCGCGCGCCTTCGCGCACCAGTTCAGCGCCGGCCTCGGTCAGGCGCGCCTGACGCGAGCTGCGGTCGTACAACAGGACGTCGAGCGCATCCTCAATCTGGCGCACCCGGTAAGTCAGGGCGCTCGGTACCAGCCCCAGGTCGCGCGCAGCCGCGGCAAAGCTGCCTGCCGCCGCTATGGCCTGTAGCATCGCCAGCGCATCGGGCGTCAAAACATCGCGGGCAGTTTGCACTTGCGCCTCCTGTAAATTCAAATTATTTGAATGATGCCATCAAACGACGTGGATTGTTGTGGTTATGGATGAGCCTAAAGTTCAGCTCTAGCAAGGAGAACTGAATATGTTAACGATCCGGAAATCACAAGAGCGCGGTTTTGCCGACCATGGCTGGCTCAAGTCGTTTCACAGCTTTTCGTTTGCCGGCTACTACGATCCGCAGCACATGGGCTGGGGCAATCTGCGCGTCATCAACGAAGACCGCATTGCCCCCGGCACCGGCTTTGGCACCCATGGCCACCGTGACATGGAGATCATCAGCTACGTCTTGTCGGGCGAGCTGGCGCACCAGGATACCCTGGGCAATGTGCGCGCCATTGCGCCCGGCGAGGTCCAGCGCATGAGCGCCGGCAGCGGTGTGCAGCACAGCGAATTCAACCATGCGCCCAAGGCCAGCACGCATTTCTTGCAGATCTGGATCGAGCCCAGCGTGCAGGGCGTGGCCCCGAGTTATGAGCAGAAAACCTACGCCGACAGCGAGAAACGCGGTGTGTTGCGGCTGGTCGCCTCACCCGACGGGGCGCAGGGTTCGGTCACGATCCACGCCGATGCCCGTCTTTACGCGGGCCTGTTTGACGGCAGCCAGACGGCACAAATCAGCCTGGCCCCGGATCGAAAGAGTTACGTTCATCTGGTGCGCGGCGAGGTCGACGTCAATGGCGTGGCCCTGGCCGCCGGCGATGCGGCCATGATCGAAGACGAGCGCGCGCTCCGGCTCGACCACGGCAGGCAGGCCGAGGTGCTGGTGTTTGATCTTGCCGCCTGAGCAACCGGCACCAGGTACAGGGAGCCAGACCCATTTTCCCCGCAGCGGCTTGCTCTTCAGGCCTCTGTTTTTCACGCAACGCAACTTACTTCAGGAGTCATCAAAATGGCAAAAGTAGCAGTGGTATTTCACTCGGGTTATGGTCACACCCTGCGCATGGCGCAAGCGGTGGCCGAAGGCGCTGGCGCCGAGCTGGTGGCGATCGACGCCGAGGGCAATGTGCCGGAGCAGGGCTGGAACACGCTCAACGCCGCCGATGCCATCATTTTTGGCTCGCCCACCTACATGGGCAGCGTGAGCTGGCAGTTCAAGAAGTTCGCCGACGCCAGCAGCAAAGCCTGGTACACGCAGGCCTGGAAAGACAAGCTGTTCGCCGGCTTCACCAACAGCGCCAGCATGAATGGCGACAAGCACTCCACGCTGCACTATCTGATCACCCTGGCCATGCAGCAGGGCGGCATTTGGGTTAGTTCCGGCATCATGCCAAGCAACAGCAAGGCGGCGCAGCGCAACGACATCAACTACCTCGGTTCCTACGCCGGCGCCATCGCGCAGTCGCCGTCGGACGCCTCGCCCGCGGAAATGCCACAGGGCGACCTCGACACCGCCAAACTGTTTGGCCAGCGCGTGGCGGAGGTGGCGGCGAAGTTCCGGGGATAAACGCGAGCGGCGCCGGGCTCCATCGTGGCCGGCGCTGAGCCGCTGCGTGGGCACGCTGCGCTTTGCCCACCCTACACCTGCGCTTGGCCCACCCTGCACCGGTTCATTTTTTGAGGGGGAGGGCTGTCAACAGGGCAGAATCGGCGCATGAAAAAACAAAAATTGTGGGCGCCTTTTTCGACCCAGCGCCGGGTCGGCCT
>JAKFXU010000272.1 GCA_021731215.1 Rhodoferax sp. | reverse complement strand
GGTCTTCATGCTGCTGTGTCCTCACGAAATGTTGCAGAATCACCCCATCGGAATTGACGGGGTGAATGTGCAGAATAAATCGTGTCAGCTCAGGGGTGGACTACTCCGCGTAGCGGCTTCGTCCAACCCGGCGCTCAACCTCGCTCCTTTCAGTCGCTGGACGCTGCGCGATAAAGCCGCGCAGGCCGGTTACCTTGAACGTTGGGCGTCAGAGAAGGTCCGTGGCAGATAACTTCTTTTACGTCTATTCGCTCACGGATCCGCGTACCTCCCCTGCGCGCCCGTTCTACATAGGGAAAGGCGCCGGCAGTCGTGCATTCGATCATCTTGTGAATCCAGACGGAACTCGATAGTACGCTTCGAATTCTCCAGCTCCCGATCAGTCGTGGCGAGGTTGAAGACGTGACGACACTTCTTCGGAAGGTCGGCGAAGCCATTCACGCACTGACGCGATGAGGGCTAGCCTTATTCGTTGGGCGTCACGCCATCACTCCGCACCGGGGTCGCGGTACAATCGTTTTCCTCTCTATGGAGGTATTAACCATGGGAAATCAACTCGAATTGCTCAAAGCCGAAGCCCTGCAGCTAACGGCCGGTGAACGCGCAGCTTTTGCCCAGTTATTGCTTGCCAGTCTCGATGAAGATACTGAGATTGAGGAAGCGTGGGCCGCCGAAACCGAGCGCAGAATTTTTGACATTGAGAGTGGGGCGGCACAAGTCATTCCAATTGCGGACGCACTTGCACAGGTACGTGCATCGCTGAAGTGAAGCTCGTCGTTACTCCGCCGGCGCTCGCCGAGCTACACGATGCGGCCGCGTTCTATACGCTGAAAGCGAATGCCGAGCTTGGTCTCGCGTTTGTCGCTGAGTTTGAACGAACGGCCAATTTCATTGGGGCCAATCCTCTGCTCGGTGCGGTATTTCGTGGCACTCGTCGGCGATCTATCCTTCGTCGGTTCCCCTACAGCATCATCTATCAGGTCAGCGCCGAGGAGCTTCGAATTCTTGCCATCGCACATCACAGGCGTCGGCCTGGCTACTGGACGCCTCGGAAGTAGTTCGCCAGCGACAGAAGTCTTTGCATCGACCGAGCCCGGCCAGCGGTTTCGGAAATCAATCCGGAGCAAGCCCCGCAAAACAAGAAGCGGCCCGCAGGCCGCCCTTGCATCGGCGTTGCGTGCGCCTACTTGCCGCGCAGTTCCCGGCGCAGAATCTTGCCGACCGGCGTCTTCGGCAGTTCAGCGCGGAACTCGACCACCTTGGGCTGCTTGTAGGCGGTCAGGTTTTCCTTGCAGTAGGCGCGCACCTGCGCCTCGCTCAGCGCCGGATCCTTCTTGACAATCACCAGCTTGACCGCTTCCCCGGTCTTGTCGTCCGGCATGCCGACGCAGGCGCACTCCATCACACCCTCCAACTGGGCGACGACGTCTTCGAGCTCGGTCGGGTAGACGTTGAAGCCGCTGACCAGAATCATGTCCTTCTTGCGGTCCACGATTTTGAAGAAACCGCGTTCATCCATGACACCGATGTCACCGGACTTGAAGTAGCCGTCCGCGGTCATGACCTTGGCGGTTTCGTCCGGGCGCTGCCAATAACCGGCCATCACCTGGGGGCCCTTGATGGCGATTTCGCCGGCTTGGCCAATCGCTACTTCATTGCCATCGTCGTCGAGCAATTTGAGCCAGGTGCTCGATACCGGCACGCCGATCGAGCCCGAGAACTCGGTGGCGGTGGCCGGGTTGGAGGTGGCGATGGGCGAGGTCTCGCTCAGGCCATAGCCCTCGCTGATGGCGCAGCCGGTCTTGTCCAGCCAGAGTTTGGCCACGGCGCTTTGCACCGCCGTGCCGCCGCCGGCGGACACCACCAGGCTGCTCCAGTCCACCTTGTTGAAGTCCGGATGGTTGGCCAGCGCATTGAACAGGGTATTGACGGCCGGAAACATGTGAAACTTGTGCTTTGACAATTCCTTGAGCACCGCCACCATGTCGCGCGGATTGGGGATCAGGATCAGCTTGCCACCCGAGCGCAGCGCCAGCATCATGCCCACCGTAAAGGCGAAGATGTGGTACAGCGGCAAGGCGCAGACCTCGGTAAATTGCTCGCTGGCCGGAATTTTCTTGAGGTTGGGGGCGTTCCAGACTTCCGCCTGCAACAAGTTAGCCACCAGGTTGCGCTGCAGCAGCACGGCGCCCTTGGAGACCCCGGTGGTGCCGCCGGTGTATTGCAAGACCGCCACGTCGTCCGGCTTGATCGTTACTTTTTTCAGCGTGCCGCTGCTGCCCTGGGCCAGCGCGGCATTGAAGCGCACCGCATTGGGCAGCGTGAATGCAGGCACCATCTTCTTGACGTTGCGCACCACGTAGTTGACCAGCGCGCCCTTGAGCAGGCCCAACTGGTCGCCCATGGCGCACAGCACCACGTGCTTGACCGGCGTGGCGGCCAGGCACTTCTCCAGGACGGCGGCAAAATTCTCCAGAATGACGATCACCTTGGCGCCCGAGTCCTTGAGCTGATGCTCGAGTTCACGCGGCGTGTAGAGCGGGTTGACATTGACCAGGGTGTAGCCGGCGCGCAGGATGGCGGCCACCGCCACCGGGTACTGCAGCACGTTGGGCATCATCACCGCCACGCGGTCGCCCTTGGCCAGCCCCAGACTTTGCAGGTAAACGCCAAATGCCTGGCTCAGCTTATCGACCTGGCGGTAACTCAGCTCCTGGCCCATAAAGCTGTAGGCGGGAAGCTCGGCGAACTGGGTAAAGCTCTCCTCCATCATGGCCACCATGGAGCTGTACCGGCTCGGATCAATGTCGGCCGGGACGCCGGGGGGATAGCTGTTGAGCCAAATGCGATCTGTCATTGTCATGTCTCCAAAAAATCTTATCTGCACACCCACAGGTGCGCCGCCGGGACGCCCGGCGCCAACGGTGTTTTGCCTGCTCAGGCTTTCAGCGCGCTCAGCACTTCATCGAGCATCTTCTTGGCGTCGCCAAACAGCATGCGGTTGTTCTCTTTGTAGAACAGCGGATTGTCCA
>JAKFXU010000271.1 GCA_021731215.1 Rhodoferax sp. | reverse complement strand
TTTTCCCCCGCCGCTATTGCCGAGCTGGTACGCCGCCACCCGGGTCAGGTGATGGGCATCAAGGACAGCGGCGGTGACCTGGGTCACGCGCTGGCGCTCGCCAGAGCTTTCCCCGCGCTGTCCATTCTGACGGGCAGCGAGCAGCATGTGGCTGAAGTGATGTGCGCGGGGGGCTCCGGCTCCATCAACGGCCTGGCCAACGTGGCGCCGCGCCTGATGGCGCGCGTCATCAAGACCCCTCAACACGTGACCCCTGAGGACAGCCAATTGATCGCGTCTTTGCTCGCCTTGCTGAGCATTCGTCCCAACATGCCCTTCGTCGGCGTCTACAAGCAGATGTTGGCCGAGCAAAACGGCGATGCCATGTGGCTTAACATGCGCGCACCGCTGAGCCCACTGGATCCTTCCGAGGCGCAAGCGGTGCGCGAAGGCTATCGTGCAATTGGTGCACAACTTGAGTCGATTTAACAACCACAGGAGACCACACCATGACCAACCCATCCACCTTTAGCCGTCGTACCCTGCTGGGTGCCGCTGCCGCTTTAAGCACAGTATCACTGCCCAGCCTGGCGCAGACCAAAACCGTGCTGCGCATCTCCACCCCGGCGGTGCCCGACGACTGGCACGCCAAGATGTGGACCGTGTTCAAGGACGCTCTGGAGAAAAGCGCGCCTGGCGAATTCGACGTGCAGATCAACCTCAACGCATCCCTCTTCAAGCAAGGCACCGAGCCCGCCGCCATGGCACGCGGCAACCTGGAGCTGTCTAGCATTTCAGCCTTTGACATTGCCAAGCTGGTGCCCGAGTTTTCCGTCTTCACCGCGGGTTACATGGTGCGCGACCCGGAGCAACAGCAGAAGATTTTCAACGGCCCCATCGGTGCCGAGCTGTTCAAGACCGTGTCCGAGAAGATGGACGTGACCCCGTTGGCCACGGTCTATCTGGGCACCCGGCAATTGAACCTGCGGGAAGTCAAAAATGTGAAAACACCGGCCGACCTCAAAGATGTGAAACTACGCATGCCCGGCTCCAAAGAATGGTTGTTTTTGGGTGAAGCGCTCGGCGCCACCGCCACACCGTTGGCCTTTGGCGAGGTCTATCTGGGACTCAAGACCGGCACCATCGACGGCCAGGACAACCCGCTGCCCTCGGTGCGCGCGGCCAAGTTTTATGAAGTGACCAAGCAAATTGTCTTGACCAGTCACCTGGTGGACGGCATCTTCATTGCCATCTCGAACAAGAGCTTCAATGCCCTGAACGCGGCACAAAAACAGAAAGTCACGGCCGCTGCGCAGGCCGCTGCGGCCTACAACAATGAGAACCGCATCAAGGAAGAGGCACAACTAGTGGAGTTCTTCAAGAAGGAAGGCCTGCAAGTCAGCACACCCGATCTGGACGCGTTCCGCAAATCGGTGCAAGCCACCTACCAGAACTCGGACTACGCCAAGATCTGGCCCAAAGGCATCGTTGAACGCATCAACGCCACCCGCTAAATTGACGATCACGCATGACCCGCTGGCTCAAACACGCCGCCAACGCCATTGGCGGCGGCCTCTTCCTGGCGCTGTTTGTCGTCTTCATCGTCCAGATCAGTGCGCGCTTTGGCTTCAACAAGCCGCTGCCCTGGACCGATGAAGCAGCGGTGATCCTGTACATCTGGGTCATCTTGTGGGCTGCCGCCGTGGTGGTGCCCGAGCGCGAACACGTGGTGTTTGACCTGCTGTGGAACAGCGTCGGGGTGCGTGCCCGCCAGGTCATGCGCATCCTGGGCCACCTGCTGATTGGCGGGCTGGCGCTGGTGGCCCTGCCCGCCAACTGGGACTACGTGCGCTTCATGGCGCGCGAAGGCTCGCCGGTGCTGGACATTCCCCTGATGTGGGTGTACCTGCCCTTTATCCTGCTGCTGGTGGCCCTGGTGGTGCGTAGCGCCTGGGCCATCTGGCAAACCTTCAGAGGCCACGGCCTCGACAAAGAACTGCACATTTGACATGACCGCAATCATCGTTCTCATTGGCGTGCTGGTCGCCGGCATGCTGCTGCGCATGCCGATCGGCTTTTCCATGCTGGCTTCGGGTATTGGCTACCTGCTGGTCAAAGGCCAGGACCTGGGCCTGCTGGCCGAACAGGTCAGCAACGGCATGTACAACAGCTATGTGCTGCTGGCCGTGCCGCTGTTTGTGTTTGCCGCCAACATCATGAATGCCGGCACCGTGAGCGAACGCATTTTTGACTTTTGCCGCATCCTGGTCGGGCGCATGCGCGGCGGCCTGGCGCAGGTGGACATCATGGTCAGCGTGGTCTTCTCGGGCATGAGCGGCAGCGCCATTGCCGACGCCGCCGGGCCGGGTCTGGTCACCATCCGGCAAATGCTCAACAAGCCCGAATACCCGCGGGGCTTTGCCGGCGCCGTGGTGGTCGCCAGCGCCACCATCGGCCCGATCATTCCGCCCTCGATTCCGATGATCATTTATGCCCTGGTGTCAGGGGCCTCGGTGGGAGCCCTGTTTCTGGGCGGGCTGATACCGGGCTTGCTGATGGCCGTCTTGATGATGATCGTAGTGCACATCATCGCCACCAAACGCAACATGCCGCGCGAGGCCAAAATTCCGCTGCGCGACTGGCCCGCCATACTGTTTCGCGGTGCCTTGCCGCTGTCTTTGCCCATCGTGCTGCTGGGCGGTATTTACTCGGGCGCCTTCACGCCCACCGAGGCGGCCGCGGTGGCGGCCCTGCACGCCCTGATTCTGGCCGGTGTGGTCTACCGCAGCCTGACCTGGCGCAGCTTCTGGGGCGTGGTGATGGAATCAACCCGGGGCAGCGCCGTCATCACCCTGATTCTGGCCGGCTCCTTCATGCTCAACTACGCCTTCACGGCCGAGGGCGTGCCGCAGGCCATGGCGCTGTGGGTGGAGCGCATGCACTTTTCCCAGCTCAATTTTCTGCTGATGGTCAACCTGCTGTTTCTGGTGCTGGGCTGCTTTCTGGATGTGTCGGTGCTGCTGCTGGTATTTGTGCCCATGCTACTGCCGGCCGC
>JAKFXU010000270.1 GCA_021731215.1 Rhodoferax sp. | reverse complement strand
GGTGGCGCGCTCTGCAGGCCCTCTGCTGCGGCGACGGCTTCATGCTCCGGCCAAGCCGCCTCTGAATCAGGCTCTGGCGGCTGCGGCCAAAGCGGCTGCGGCAGCAACGGCAACGCCGCAGCGCCGCCCAGGGGGACGGCATCGAGATCGATAGCGAGCGGCTGCGCTGCGAGCTCGGGCCGGTCGCTCGCTTGGACATCGGCCGCCCGCGCGGGCGGCCCGGCGGCTGGTGCCGGGTCTGGCGGCGCGTCCTGCAACAGGTGCAGCGCGGCATCAAAAATTTCGTCGCACTGACCACAGCGCACCCATCCCTCGGAAATCCGAAGCTGATCGGGGACCACTCGGAACCGGGTTGCGCAGGCCGGGCAACGTGTGATCAGGCTCATGGGTAGCAAGTTGTTGAGCCGCGCCCGCGCGCCTCAGAGCGTCGCGCTCATCAGGATCCAGCCCTCTTCCTGGTCCGCAATCTGGAGCTGACAGTAGGGGGCGTAAGCGGCTTTGAGCTCGTCGGCCTGGCGCTCCAGAATGCCGGCCAGCACCAGCGCGCCGCCCGGCGCCACGCGTGCGCACAGCAGCGGTGCCAGCACCTTCAGCGGGCTGGCCAGAATATTCGCCAGCACGGTTTGATAGACCCCGGTCACGCTCTCGGGCAGACCGCAGCGCAGCCTGACCTGGTTCGCTTGGGCATTGAGCAGCGTGGCGGTCACCGCCGCCGGGTCGATGTCGACCGCATCAATATCGCGGGCGCCGTGCTTGGCCGCGCCGATCGCCAGAATGCCCGAGCCGCAGCCGTAATCGAGCACCCGGCCCAGCGTGTGCGGGTGCTCGCGCTGCGCGATCCAGCGCAGACACATGCGGGTGGTCGGGTGGGTGCCGGTGCCAAAGGCCAGGCCGGGGTCGAGCCGGATGACGATGCGGGCCTGGGGCGGCGGCTGGTGCCAGCTCGGCACAATCCAGAACGCCGGCGTAATTTCCACCGGCGTGAACTGGGACTGGGTCAAACGCACCCAGTCCTGCTCGGGCACGTCCTGCACGCCCAGAACCTGGCAGTCGGCAAAAAAGTCCTGCAGTTGCAACAGCGCCAGGGCGTCATGTGCCAGCGCCTGCGTGGCATACAGCGCCAGCACCCGTGAGCGCTGCCAGCCGTCCTTGGGTGGCGGCATACCGGGCTCGCCGAACAAGGCCTGTTCGGCATCGGTCTGGGCATCCGCGTCCTCCACGCTGATGCTCAGGGCATCGAGCGCCTCCAGCGCCTCGCTCAGGATTTCGACCCGGTGTTCCGGGCACATCAGGCTCAATTCAAACATGCGAGACCTGCATCAGCGCTTGTGCTGGCTCAGCCACTCTTCAAGATAGTGGATATTGGTGCCGCCGCTCATGAACTTGGCATCCACCATCAACTCCCGGTGCAGCGCGATGTTGGTGTTGATGCCTTCCACCACGGTTTCACCCAGGGCGGTGCGCATGCGGGCCAGAGCCTGTTCGCGCGTGTCGCCATGCACAATGATCTTGCCAATCATCGAGTCGTAATTGGGCGGCACAAAGTAGTTGGTGTAGACGTGCGAATCGACCCGCACACCCGGCCCACCTGGGGCGTGCCACATGGTGATGCGACCCGGTGAGGGGATGAATTTGTAAGAGTCTTCGGCGTTGACGCGACATTCAATGGCATGACCGCGAATTTCAATCTGGCGCTGCGTAAAAGGCAACTTCTCACCCGCAGCCACCATGATCTGGGTCTTGACAATATCAACCCCGGTGATCATTTCCGTCACCGGGTGCTCGACCTGCACGCGGGTATTCATCTCGATGAAGTAGAACTCGCCGTTTTCATACAAAAACTCGAACGTGCCGGCGCCACGGTAGCCAATCTTCTTGCACGCCGCCACACAGCGCTCCCCGACGCGCTCAATCTGCTTGCGCGCAATACCCGGCGCCGGCGCCTCCTCAATGATTTTCTGGTGCCGGCGCTGCATTGAGCAATCACGCTCACCGAGATAGACAGCATTCTTGTGCTTGTCCGCCAGAATCTGGATCTCGATATGGCGCGGATTCTGCAGGAACTTCTCCAGGTACACCGCCGGGTTGCCAAAGGCAGCGCCGGCTTCAGCCTTGGTCATGGCCACGGCGTTGATCAAGGCGGCCTCGGTATGCACCACGCGCATGCCGCGTCCGCCGCCACCGCCAGCCGCCTTGATGATGACCGGATAGCCGACCGCCTTGGCGATGCGACGAATCTGCGCCGGATCGTCGGGCAGTTCGCCCTCCGAGCCCGGCACGCAGGGCACGCCGGCCTTGATCATGGCCTGCTTGGCCGACACCTTGTCGCCCATGATGCGAATCGACTCGGGCGTCGGGCCAATGAACTGGAAGCCGCTTTTCTCGACCCGCTCGGCAAAATCGGCGTTTTCACTCAAAAAGCCGTAGCCGGGATGAATCGCCTCGGCATCGGTCACTTCAGCGGCCGAAATGATGGCGGGCATGTTCAGATAGCTCAGCGCCGAGGGCGCCGGCCCGATGCACACCGCCTCCTCGGCGAGCTTGACGTACTTGGCCTCACGGTCGGCCTCGGAATAGACCATGACGGCCTTGATACCGAGTTCGCCGCAGGCGCGTTGAATTCTGAGGGCGATTTCGCCCCGATTGGCAACCAGGATTTTCTTGAACATAGGCGTTGCCGTTGCGCTCACTCAATCACGAACAGCGGTTGGCCGTATTCAACCGGCTGCCCGTTTTCACACATGATCTTGGTCACGGTGCCCGTTTTGTCGGCTTCGATTTCGTTGAGGATCTTCATGGCTTCAATGATGCAAACCGTCTCGCCGGCCTTGATCGAACTGCCGATTTCAACAAACGACTTGGCCCCGGGGGAGGCCGAGCGATAAAAAGTGCCGACCATGGGCGACTTGACGGTATGCTCGGCGGCGACTGGCACCGGCACGGCAACCGCGGCCGGCGCCACGCTTGAGGGCTGCGGCATTAACATGGCGACCGGTGCGCCATACTGCTGGCCGGCCGCGGTTGCCGTGCCGGTG
>JAKFXU010000182.1 GCA_021731215.1 Rhodoferax sp. | reverse complement strand
CGGGTGAAACGGGCCGCAGCAGGCGGCGTAGGGCTGGCCACTGTCGCAGGGACAGGGGCCGCAGCTTGGCTGCGGGTTTAGCTTCAACTCGCGCCGGGGCATGGCGCCCTTACTTCTTGGCGACGATGCTGGCCTCTTCAATCAGCAGCGGGTAGGTGTAGCCGGCGCCAAATTCACGATTGACCACGACCACGCCGGAAATGGTGACCTGGTCGCCCACGTTGGCGGTGTCCTTGCTGGAGACGATCAGGTTGTTGCTGTCGGCGCCGCCGGTGCCGTCCTGCAGGTGGACAAAGTTGCGCCCCATGATGCCGTTGTTGACCTTCACCACCTTGCCTTGAACGCTGATGGTCTGACCGGCCAGGGACGCCTTGTTCTTGTTCAATGCTTCGACCGTCTTGAGACCGGTTTCGGCCGAGCAGGCACTGACCAAGGCCAGCGCGAAGGCGCCCATGAGTGCAGCTAAAGTGGGGGAAAAAATCTTCATGAAAAACTCCTGCAATTGGTTGACAATGGGCCAAAAATGACTGCGAGCAGTATATCGCCAGCAGGCAATTTGGCTTATTGGCGGATGGCGCCGATGGGACGGTGCGCCGCTCCCATCGCGCTAGGGGGCCAATTCCGCGGGAAATACCCTCAAGCGCCTGCGAGCTGCCGGGCGAAGGTCTTGATGCCGCGCAGCATCATTTCAATCGAGAGCGCCACCAGCACCAGGCCCATCAGACGTTCCAGCGCCACGACAAAGCGATCGCCGGCCACGCGCTGAATGCGCTCGGCCAGTACCAGCACGATGGCGCTCACCGCCATCGTGACGCACAGGGCGGCAATCCATTCCATGCGCCGCTCGGGCGCCTGCGACACCAGCAGCAAGACGGTGGCCAGGGCCGAGGGCCCGGCAATGGCGGGAATCGCCAGCGGCACGATCAGCGGCTCGCCCAGTTCCTCCGGTGCTTCCAGCTTGGGTGGCGGGAAAATCATGCGCAGCGCAATCAGAAACAAGATCACACCGCCGCCAATTTGCAGTGACAGCGCGCTCAGGCCCATCACGCGCAAAAAGCCCTCGCCGATAAACATGAAGGTCAGCAGCAACACAAAGGCAATCAACACCTCGCGCAAGATCACCCATGGCCGCCGCTTTGGCGCCACATGTTTGAGCGCATTGGCGAAGAGCGGGATGTTGCCGATTGGGTCGGTGATCAGAATCAGCAGGATGGTGGCGGAGGCAAAGGTGTAATTCATGGCGCCGTCAGGATAGCAGGCCGAGCGCGCTTGGCTACTCAGCCTTCTCCTGGCAGGCGATGCAACGGGCGGCCTCGGGGGCCGCATGGAGCCGGGCCGCGGGAATTTCCACGCCGCAGTCGATGCACAGACCATAAGTCCCGGCCTCGATGCGGCCGAGGGCGGAAGCTACCTGGTTGAGCTCGTCGCTTTCCCGTGCATCGAGCGCGAATTCGAGTTCGCGCTCGGTGCTCACCTGGGCCGTGGAATCTTCCGGTCGACCGAAATGCTCGGCCGATGCCTCGGCGCGCCCGACCATGCCGCCGCGCAGATTCGCCAGTTGCTCCAGCAGGCTGGCGCGCTGCGCCAGCAGTTGCTGCTTGAAAGGGGTGCTGAGTTCGGTGCGCATAAGAATGACCTCTGTGAGTGGTAAATTTCATCATGCGCCGTCGAAGCCGGGCCATGGTTGACGAACGTCAAACGTTGATCGGCTATGGCGGGTGTCGTGCCGACGGTTCGGGTCAGTTTCTCATTTTTTAGAAGGTCATACCGTGAAATTCAAATTACTTGCCACTGTCGCCGCGTTGCTCGCCAGTGGTCTGGCCCCCGTCGCGCCCGGGGCCATGCCAACTGGCAAGCCCGCCATGGAGTCGCATCAACATTGACCCGGGTGAGCGAGCCGATCAGGCGGGTATCGCCAGCCGGGCTGCATTGGGGTAAGCTGTCAATCGTTCGATGTTGACAACCTCTTTGGAGCGACTATGAGTGACTCACGAAACGCTGGCTTTGGTAAATTCGTTCCCGGTTTTGACTTTCTCCAGAACCTGACCAAGGGCGCCTCCGAGACCATTCCGCAAATGCCCAACCTGGCCAACTGGATTGCGCCGACGCTCAATCTGGAGGAGTTGGAGAAACGCATCGCCGAACTCAAGGCGGTGCATTTCTGGCTGGATCAAAATTCCAAGGCGCTCGGCGCCACGGTGCAGGCGCTTGAGGTGCAGAAAATGACGCTGGCCACGCTCAAGGGCCTGAATTTCAACATCGGCGAAATGGCCAATGCGCTCAAGTCCAAGGCGGCTGACCCCCTCCACGCCGCCATGCCGCCGGTCAGCGAAAAATCAGCGGCGCCGGCCCAACCCCGGCCCGAGATGGCGGCTGATGCAGTGCCAGTGGCCTCTAAAGTTAGCAAAGCGGCCAAGCCCGCCGCCGCCAGCGCTGCCGCCCTGGTCGATCCGATGCAGTTATGGGGCGCGCTGACGCAGCAGTTTCAGCAAATTGCCGCCAGCGCCATGAAGGACGCCAGCAAGAACACGGCGGACGCCACCCAGAGCATGGCTGCGGGGATGGCGAAAGAAGCGGTCAAAGCGCCTAAGAAAAAGGCAGCCGGCAGCGCCGCCAAAACACGGGCGCCGGTCAAGAAGGCAGCCAGCAAAACCAGCGGCCGGCGCGGTTGAGGCGGCGCCAGCAAGGGCGGCGATGAAACTGTTTCCCTACGGTCATGCCACGCACCCGCAGTGGCGTATGGCGGCCGGTTTGGTGCTGGCGCAGGTGCGCGCCCAGATGGCGCTGCACGGCTATGCCGACGCACCCACGCTGGCCCTGCTCTACATCACCGACCACTACGCCGAGCAGGCGCAGGACATACTGGAGCACCTGAGCGCGGAATTGCCCGAAATCACCGACTGGTCGGGCACTGTGGGTGTGGGCATCGCGTCCAATAACGTGGAGTATTTTGACGAACCGGCACTGGCTGTCAAGCTGCTCGAACTACCGAGCGACCAGTACCGGGTGTTTTCCGGTGTGGCGCCGCTGGGGCTGGGTTTTGAGGCCCATACCGCCC
>JAKFXU010000330.1 GCA_021731215.1 Rhodoferax sp. | reverse complement strand
GCATATTGCAACACCTGCTGTGCGGCCACGGCGCGCACCCAGGCCTGGCGTACCTGGGTGACCTGGTCGACCACGTTGGCGCTGAGCTGCACCTTGGCTTGCGCGATCTGGCCACGTGAAATGATCTGGCGCTGCGGCAGCGTCAGCAGGTCCAGCAGACCAAACGACAGCAATCGGCCCAGTTCCAGCTCGTCGCCAAAGCGGACCCGCTCAAGCGAGAGAATCGGGTTGGCAATACGGCCTGCCTGATTCGCCGAGGCCAATTCAGACCAGCTTTGGGCCAACAAAGTCTGCACCGCCGGGCTGTTGGCCAAGGCCAACAGGACCGCGTCATCCATGGTCAAGGGCTTGGCCAGCAACTCGCTGGTCAGCTTGCTGCGGACTTGCTGCTGCTGCTCGGTGCGGCTGAGTTCAAGCTTGCCCTGGGTGAAGGCCCTGGTCGTGTCATTGGTTTCCTGGATGGCCTGATCCATGCTGACAGACGCACACCCTGCCAGTACCAGGGTCGCCGTGACCAGGGCGCTCAATCGAAAAATCGCTTTCACAGTTGTTTCTTTCATGGTGGTTCCTGTCATGGTTTGGCCGGTACGGCGCGCGGGTCGGGCTTGGCCGCAGCATCCGGTGCCTGCGGCTGTCTGGCCTCTTTGGCGTATTCGCGCCAACCTCCTATTTTGCCGACGGTGTCATTGGCTTCGCGCCAGGAGCCGACGGGTTGCTCGCTATAAGCGCGGTAATCGGCAAATGCCGAGCGGTAACTGAGCGTGACCGATGCTGGCGCTGCGTTCCTTGAGTCAGGCGCCGCTGGTGCAGAACTGGACTGCGCGAAGGCCATTGGCAGGGCCACCGTCAGTCCAACTGGCACCAGCCAGTGAAGGGAGAATGAATACATGAAATCCTCGCGTAATTACGTTGGGGGGCGGGAGAAGAAAACTCCCGACGAAACGGAAATAGTTGACCACAGTGTGCTGAAACGCACCCAACAGAACGCTGACCGCAAGATTACATTCTTGTTATTTACGCCGCACCGGTGCCCAAGCAGCGCAGAATGGCAGCCACATTACAGATGCAAGGAAGACTGCCATGAAAATCCTCATTGTCGAGGACGAGCCCAAGACCGGGGACTACCTGAAACAAGGTTTGGCCGAAGCCGGCTTCATGGTTGACCTGGTGCGCGACGGCCGCGACGGCCTGCATCACGCATTGGCCGAGGCCTACGACCTGGCGATTCTCGATGTGATGCTGCCCGGTATCGACGGCTGGGCGGTGCTGCAGGGCATCCGCAAGGCGGGCAAGGACACGCCGGTGCTGTTCCTGACCGCGCGCGACCACGTCGATGAGCGCGTCAAGGGTCTGGAACTCGGCGCGGACGACTATTTGGTCAAGCCCTTTGCTTTTTCCGAGTTGCTGGCCCGGGTGCGAACCCTGCTGCGCCGAGGCGCCAAGACCGTGGCAGCGGAGTTTCTGCGCGCGGCCGATCTGGAACTCGATTTGATGCGCCGTCGCGTTACCCGGGCCGGCCGGCGCATCGATCTGACGGCCAAGGAATTTGCCCTGCTTGAATTGTTGCTGCGCCGCCAGGGCGAAGTGCTGCCCCGTTCGCTGATCGCGTCGCAGGTGTGGGATATGAATTTTGACAGCGACACCAACGTGATCGAGGTCGCCATGCGCCGCCTGCGCGTCAAACTGGACGACAATTTCGAGCCCAAGCTGATCCGCACCGTGCGTGGCATGGGCTACGTTTTGGAGAACCCCGATTGCGTTTGACTGGAAGACCGTCCATCACCTGGCGTCTGACACTGCTGTTCGTCACCGCCTCATCGGCCGTGCTGCTGACGCTCGGGTTCGTGATTGCCTCTTCGGTCGAAAAACACTTCGAGCAGCAGGACATGGAGGTTCTGACCGGCAAGATGGAACTGACCCGCCATGCTCTTGAGATGTTGAAGTCGCAAGACGATCTCGAACGCATTACCCAATTGCTGGACAACTCGCTGGTCGGACACCACGGCCTTGAAGTGATTGTCCTCAATTCCAATCGCGAGCTGATCTTTGCCACGCCGAACGCCAACTTCCCCGCCGACCTGGTGGCGGCCAGCGCCGCTCGAAACCCTCTCCATCCGATCACCTGGACGCTGGGAGAGCAGACCTACCGAGGCATCGCGACTGAACTGCCAAACGGCATCAGCGAGCGCTCACGGGTGGTCGTCGCGGTGGCCGTCGACATCGCGCACCATCAGGCGTTCATGCGCTCTTTTCTGCAAACGCTGTGGCTCTTTGTCGCGGGCGCTGCAGCGCTGACCGGCTTTCTGGGCTGGGCCGCTGCACGGCGCGGCCTGGCGCCACTGCGCGCCATGCGCGAACAGGCGCAGGTGGTGACCGCCCAGCAACTGAGTCATCGCCTGCCGGTGCAATCGGTGCCGGTCGAACTGGCGGAGCTGGCGCAGTCCTTGAACGAGATGCTGGCGCGCTTGGAAGAAGCGTTTCTGCGACTTTCCGATTTTTCTTCCGACATCGCGCACGAGTTGCGCACGCCAGTCAGCAACCTGATGACGGAAACCCAGGTCGCCCTGTCGCGCGCGCGCAGTGCCGACCAGTACCGCAGCATTCTGGAGTCGAATGCCGAGGAGTACGAGCACATGGCACGCATGATCTCGGACATGCTGCTGTTGGCCAAGGCTGAAAACGGCTTGGTGGTGCCGAGCCGGGAAACGTTCCATCTGGCGGCAGAGGTGCGCGCGCTGTTTGACTACTACGATGCGGTGGCCGAGGAAAAGGGGCTGCACCTGAGGCTCGAAGGCGACGCCCAGGTGAGCGCCGACCGGCTCATGTTGCGCCGCGCGCTGGGCAACCTGCTGTCCAACGCGGTGCGCCATTCGACTCCAAACGGCACCGTCTGCGTGCGCATTGGCGCCAGCCCCGATCGGGTCTGGATTTGCATGGAAAACAGCGGCGACACGATTCCATCGGAATATTGGGCGCGGGTGTTTGACCGCTTTTTCCGGGTCGATCCCTCACGCCAGCGCTCAAGCGAGGGCAGCGGCCTGGGACTGGCCATCGCCAAGTCGATCGTGCT
>JAKFXU010000318.1 GCA_021731215.1 Rhodoferax sp. | reverse complement strand
CAGAGGCGCAACCTCTTCGTGCCGTCCAACAGCGCGCAGGCGCTGTTGGAGCCGCGGCACTCAGCCTTGCCAGAACACCCCATGACGACCCACTCGGGCACGTCCAACTGCGGTTTCTAGGTTGAAAAGTCTGGATAAAATGCCGCTTGTCATATTAAGCTAGAATAAATCTGTTTAGTATGACAAATTAGGATTCTTTGGTATAACTTATGGCGACACGTCTTGAAATACCCCGGCACGAGGTTCAGCGCCGACTGGCCACCGACAACCCCTGGTGGCGGGCCGGTCAGGGGATAGACGCCGAAGAAGCCGCCTGGCCCCGTCGCGCCTATTTTCCGCAGTTTGCCCAGTTGACCCTGGACACCTCGGTGCGTCGTGCCGTGGTGCTTATTGGCCCGCGCCGCGTCGGTAAAACAGTCATGCTCAAGCACTTGGTGGCCCTGTTGCTGGCCGAAAAGGTGGCGGGAACGCAAGTGCTTTTTCTCTCGTTGGACACCCCGCTCTACTCGGGCCGATCCCTGGAAAGCCTGGTGCAACTGTTTGTTGACCTGCAGCAGCACGGCGCAGGGCGGCCGCTCTGGGTGTTGTTTGACGAAGTCCAGTACCTCAAAGATTGGGAGGTCCATCTCAAGTCCTTGGTGGACACCTACCCCCATATCCGTTTTGTGGCCAGCGGCTCGGCCGCCGCTGCCCTGCGCATGAAAAGCCGTGAGTCAGGGGCGGGGCGCTTTACCGAATTCATCCTGCCACCGCTCACCTTTGCCGAATACCTGCGCTTTGCCGGGCAAGAAGACAGCCTTGTTGTTGACCTTGCGGACACCGATGGCGGGGCGCCCCGATACCACACGCCAGACATCCACGGCTTGAACGCAGAGTTTGTCAATTACCTCAACTACGGTGGTTTTCCCGAAGCCGTCATGAACCCCGTGGTGCGCGCCAACCCGGCCCGCTTTCTGCGGCAAGACATTGTGGACAAGGTCTTGCTCAAAGATTTGCCCAGTCTTTACGGCATTGGGGACACGCAAGAACTCAACCGGTTTTTCAATGTGCTGGCGTTCAATACGGGCAACGAAATCGGTCTGGAAGACCTGAGTAAACACGCTGGCATCAGCAAGACCAAACTCAGCGACTATCTGGAATACCTGGAGGCAGCTTTCCTGATTCGGCGCGTTCACCGCATCGACGACAACGCCCTGCGCATGCTGCGCGCCCGCACGTTCAAGGTGTACCTTACCAACCCGTCCATCCGCGCCGCCCTGTTCGGCATGGTCATGGCCGACGACGAGGCCATGGGCAACCTGGCCGAAACTGCAGTCTGGAGCCAATGGCTGCACAGCGCGCAGGTCAGCCGTTCGCTGCATTACGCCCGCTGGAAAGCCGGACGCCAAGACCTGGAAGTGGACATTGTTTCCCTCGATCCACGCACCGAGAAACCCCGCTTTGCAGTGGAAATCAAGTGGTCCGATCGAATTCCCACCGCGCTCAACGAATTGCGCGGCCTGCACGCGCTTGCTTCAAAAAATCTGCTGACCCGCATGCCGCTGGTCACCACCCGCACCCACACCGGCAAGACCACGCTGGACGGCATCGAAATTGAATTCATGCCCGTCGCGCTGCACTGCTACACCATCGCGCGCAACTTGTTGCGCGGTGGTTAACGGCATGAGGCCGCAGGCCTTGGCCCAAGTCAACCCATAAAATCAAAACGTGCTGCAACAACGAACCCTCAAATCCCTGACCCGCGCCGTCGGCGTCGGTCTGCACAGCGGCCAGCGCGTCGAGCTGACCCTGCGCCCGGCGCCGCCCGACACCGGCATCGTGTTTCGCCGGGTTGACCTGCCCGAGCCGGTCGACATCGCGGTGTCTGCCAGCGCCGTGTCGGACACCCGGCTCGCCAGCACCCTGTCCAGCGGCAACGCCAAGGTGCACACCGTCGAGCATTTGATGTCGGCCTGCGCCGGACTCGGTGTCGACAACCTGTATGTGGACATCACGGCCGAAGAGGTGCCGATTCTGGACGGCTCGGCCGCCTCGTTTGTGTTTCTGCTGCAAAGCGCCGGTATTGAGCTGCAAAACGCGCCACGGCGTTTCATCCGCTTGCTCAAAACGGTGGAAGTGCGTGAGGGGAGCGGCGCCGCCGAGAAGTGGGCGCGCCTGGAGCCCTACCACGGCTACCAGCTCAGTTTCGAGATCGACTTTGATCACCCGGCGGTGGACTCTACCGGCCAGCGCGTGCTGTTTGACATGAGCGTCGACTCCTATTCCAAAGACATCGCGCGCGCGCGCACCTTTGGCTTTACCAAGGACGTGGAGATGATGCGCGCCAACGGCCTGGCCCTGGGCGGCGGGCTCGACAACGCGATCGTGATGGACGATTACAAGGTCTTGAATGCCGAGGGACTGCGCTACGACGACGAGTTCGTCAAGCACAAAATCCTCGACGCCATGGGCGACCTCTACCTGGTGGGCAAACCCTTGCTGGCCAGCTACAGCGCCTTTCGCTCCGGCCATGCCTTGAACAACAAGCTGCTGCGCGAGCTGCTCAAGCGCACCGATGCCTGGGAAGTGGTGAGCTTTGAAGACGAAAAGCTCGCCCCCCAAGGTTTTGCGCAACTGGCCCGTGCCTGGTGAAAGCCTGCTAGCCAAGCCCGCACCGCACCATGCTGTTCTTTCGCTGGCTCATACTCCTGCTGTTGCTGGGCGCGGCCGTGTCCTTCGCTTTGTATGCCGTCACCGGCCAGTTGCGCTTCCGGCGCTACGGCCTGCTCACGCTCAAGTGGCTGCTGATTGCCGGGTTCGGATTTTTTGCCGTGCTGATTGTGCAGCAGTGGGCCTGAAACCGGGTTTCTCGGGGCGTTGCAATTGGGCAGATGGTTCCACACAAAAAGACGCTGATGGCCAAATGAACCCCTGAATTCATGCCACTTCAGCCTGTAGACCACGTGCTGGTAGTTGGTAGGGTGGGCAAAGCGCAGCGTGCCCACGGACGCACATTCCAGGATGCCGCACTCGCCTGGTCACTGCCGTGGTGGCTGACACCCGTGGGCACGCTGCGCTTTGCCCACCCTACCCG
>JAKFXU010000217.1 GCA_021731215.1 Rhodoferax sp. | reverse complement strand
GACGTGCGCGCGGTGGAAGGCCAAATGCACTTCACGGTGCAGCGCCGCAACGGCCTGGTGCTGGCCGACCTGGCGGTGGTGCTGAACCTGCCGGGCCGCCACAACGTGCTCAACGCCCTGTCGGCAATTGCGGTGGCGGTGGAACTCGGTGTGCCCGACGCTGCGGTGTTGCGCGCGCTGGCCGGCTTCAAGGGCGTGGGCCGGCGTTTTCAGCGTTATGGCGAGGTCGCGGCGCGCGACGGCGGCGTCTTCACGCTGGTGGACGACTACGGTCACCACCCGGTCGAAATGGCGGCCACGCTGGCGGCGGCGCGCGGCGCCTTCCCCGATCGACGTTTGCTGCTGGCGTTTCAGCCCCATCGCTACAGCCGCACGCGCGACTGCTTTGAAGATTTTGTCAAGGTGATCGGCCAGGCCGATGCGGTGTTGCTGGCCGAGGTCTACGGCGCCGGCGAGGCGCCGATCGTGGCCGCCGATGGCCGCAGTCTGGCGCGCGCGCTGCGGGTGGCCGGGCGCATCGAGCCGCTCTTTGTCGATGCCATTGCCGATATGGCGCAGGCCATTGTTGACAACGCCCGCGCCGGTGACGTGGTGCTGTGCATGGGCGCCGGCTCGATCGGCGCGGTGCCGGTCAAAGTATTGGAATTGGCGCTCGCCGCCGAGCAAGCCAGAGCGCAGGAGCAGGGGCTATGAGTCAGTTGGATTTAAATTTTGGAAAAGTAGCGGTGCTGATGGGCGGCGCCTCGGCCGAGCGCGAAGTCTCCCTGATGTCGGGGCAGGGCGTGCTGCAGGCGCTGCGTTCGCAGGGGGTCGATGCCCATGCCTTCGATCCGGCCGAGCGGGATCTGGTTGAACTCCAACGCGAAGGCTTTGCGCGCTGCTTCATCGCCTTGCATGGCCGCTTTGGAGAAGACGGCACGGTGCAGGGCGCGCTCGAATTGCTCGGCATTCCCTACACCGGCTCGGGCGTCATGGCGTCTGCAATCGCGATTGACAAGGTCATGACCAAACGCATCTGGCGCAGCGCGGGTTTGCCCACGCCCGAGTGGCGCCAGGTTGACAGCGCGGCCGCCACGGCCCAGGCCTGGGCCGAACTCGGCAGCCCGATGATTGTCAAGCCCGACCGGGAGGGCTCCACCATCGGGCTGAGCAAGGTCACGGCGCTCGACCAGTGCGCCGGCGCCTACGCGCTGGCGGCCGGACATGACGCGCTGGTGCTGTGCGAGCAATTCATCAGCGGCGATGAGGTCACCATTGCGGTGCTGGGCTCGGGTGCGGCGGCCCGCGCCCTGCCGCTGATCCGGATCGTGGCGCCCGACGGCAACTACGACTACCAGAACAAGTATTTCACCGACAGCACCCAGTATCTGGTGCCGGCCGGCCTGCCGGCGGGCGAAGAAGCCCCTATTCAGCAAATGGTGCTGCAGGCCTACCGGGTGCTGGGCTGCCGCGGCTGGGCTAGAGCCGACGTGATGATCGACGCGCGTACGCGCCAACCCTATCTGTTGGAGATCAACACCTCGCCCGGCATGACCGGGCACTCGCTGGTGCCGATGGCGGCCAAGGCGGCCGGCATCGACTACCCGGCACTGTGCGTCGAGGTGTTGCGCCAGGCCGAGCTGGACTACGCCCCGTCAGCGACCGGCCCGGACGCGGGCCCGGCAGCAGGCGAGCAGTCCAAGGGCGCGCCATGAGCAGCGCCCTGGCCCCGCCGCTGGACGTGAAACTGATGAACACGACGGCCTCCCTCCTGTTCGTGGCGTTTGCCCTGCTGCTGCTGGCTGCACTGGCGAGTTGGGTCGCGCGCCAGCCGCTGTTCGCGCTGCAGGCGATCGTGGTGACGGGCGAGGTGACGCACCACAACGCCGTGACCCTGCGCGCCAATGTGGCGCCGCAATTGAGCGGCACCTTCTTGACGCTGGACCTGACCCGTGCCCGACACGTCTTTGAGTCCCTGCCCTGGGTGCGCCAGGCGCTGGTGCGGCGCGAGTTCCCGAACCGCCTCAAGGTGGTGTTGCAAGAGCACCAGGCGGTGGCTTACTGGGGCAGCGAGAGTGACTCCCGGCTGGTCAACAGTTTTGGCGAAGTGTTTGAAGCCAATGTGGGCGAGGTCGAGCCAGAAGACCTGCCGCGTTTGCAGGGCCCCGAAGGCCAGGCCGCGCCGGCGCTGGCGATGTACCAGGCGCTGCAGCCGCTGTTTGAAGCGCTCGAGCTGGCGCTGGAGCAGCTCGAACTCAACAGCCACGGCGGCTGGCGCGCCCGGCTCGACAGCGGCGCCGCGCTGGAACTCGGCGGCGGCACGTCGGATGAGGTGCTGGCGCGCACGCAACGCTTCCTCCAGACCCTGACCCAGGTGACATCACGCTATGGGCGCAAGCCCGAGGCCCTGGAAACGGCGGATTTACGGTATCAAGACGGTTATGCCCTGCGCCTGCGCGGCGTGACCACGCTGGCGGCCGATGGGCAGAAAAAGCAAGCGCAATAACAGCCATCGCGGCAATAGAAGCAACAGGTGAACATATGGCGAAAGAATACAAAGACTTGGTCGTAGGACTGGACATCGGCACCGCCAAGGTGATGGTGGTGGTGGCCGAGGTGCTGCCCAATGGCGAGCTCAAGCTCGCCGGCTTGGGCGTGGCCCCCAGCAACGGCCTCAAGCGCGGCGTGGTGGTCAACATTGACGCCACCGTGCAAAGCATTCAGCAGGCGCTCAAGGAAGCCGAGCTGATGGCCGATTGCAAGATTCAGCGGGTCTACACCGGCATCACCGGCAGCCACATCCGGGGCATCAATTCGCACGGCATGGTGGCCATCAAGGACCGCGAAGTGAGCGCCGCCGACGTGGCGCGCGTAGTGGAAACCGCCAAGGCCATCAACATCTCGACCGACCAGCGCCTGCTGCTGGTGGAGCCGCAGGAATTCATCATTGACGGCCAGGACGTGAAGGAGCCGATCGGTATGAGCGGCATCCGGCTGGAGGCCAAGGTGCACATCGTGACCGGCGCGCAAAGCGCGGCCGAGAACATCATCAAGTGCGTGCGCCGCTGCGGCCTGGAGGTCGAGCAGTTGATGCTCAATCCGCTGGCC
>JAKFXU010000276.1 GCA_021731215.1 Rhodoferax sp. | reverse complement strand
CTATTAAATAGCACACACATCAACCGACACGTGATCTACAGGCAGAAGTGGCATAAATTTACGGATTCATTTGGCAATCCACGTCTTTTTGTCTGCAAGCATCTGCCCATTTGCAACGCCCCGAGCAACGCCAACGGTGAACAACACAGCAAGCGAGCCTGACGCCGCCGCATCAGTTTGGATCGCACCCTGCGCGCCCCGGCGCAAGGCCGTTGCTCGAGGCCGCTCACCATTGGGTGAGCGAGAGGGCTTGCGAGGCCCCTTGCAGCGCCGGTGAGACCGGGCTGTGAATGACCCAGGTGGGAATGGCTTGCAAATAGGGTTGGAAGCGGCCTTTGTCTTCAAAGCGCTCGCGAAACGGCGAGGCGTCAAAGCGCTCGCCCAGGCGCGGCACGATGCCCCCGCCGATGTAAATGCCCCCGCGTGCGCCCAGCGTGAGCGCCAGGTCGCCCGCCACGCTGCCCAGCAAGGCGCAGAACATGTCGAGCGCCTGCTGGGCGGTGGACCGGGGCACTGCTTGCGCCTGCTCAATCACCTGCGCCGGGGTGGTGAGCTCGCGGCCCTGGCCGTCCTTGAGCTCGCACAGCGCGTGGTACAAATCAACCAGGCCGGCGCCTGAAATCACCCGTTCTGCCGACACATGGCCATAGCGCTTTTGCAAGAGTTGAATGGCAGCAAACTCCAGGGCGGTGCTGGCGCTTAAAGTGACATGGCCGCCTTCCCCGGCAATCGGAAGCCACTTGTTTTGATAGCCCAGCGGCAACAAGCCCGACACGCCCAGTCCGGTGCCCGGGCCGAGCAAGCCGATGGCGGCGTTGGCTGCCGCCTGGCCGCCACCGACCTGGTGTTTTTGGGCCTCGGCCAACTGCGGCAGCGCCAAGGCCAGCGCCGTGAAATCGTTGAGCAACAAAAAGCGCGCCAGCCCCAGACCTTCGCGCAGGGCGCTGACCGAGAACGTCCAATCGTGGTTGGTCATGGCCACCTGGTCGCCCGTGACCGGGTTGGCAATGCCAAAGGCGGCGCAGGGGGGTGCGCTCAAACCCTGTTGCTGCAAGTAGCTTTGTGCCGCCGCCAGCAGCGAGGCATATTGCGCGCACGGCAACACTTGCACCTGGCTGATCGGTGCGCCCTCAAAGGCTTGCCAGCCAAAGCGGGCGTTGGTGCCGCCAATGTCGCCCAGCCAGCGCGGATAGGGCGAGGGCTGGGCAACGGCGGGATCACGAGCTTCAAACATGGCTTCAAACTTTCAGATGGGCCGCGGCTGCAGCGGCAGCGCTGGCCGCGCGCGCCAGGCGGGTGATTTCGGCCCAGTCGCCTTGTGCCACCAGGTCGGCGGGGGTGAGCCACGAGCCGCCCACCATCGCCACATTGGGCTGCTGCAAAAATTCGCCCATGTTAGCAAGTGTCACCCCGCCGGTGGGGCAAAAGCGCATATCACCCAAAGGGCCGCCCAGGGCCTTGAGCATGGCCAGGCCACCGGCCTGGGCGGCGGGAAAGAGTTTGACCAGGGAGAAGCCATAGTCGCGCGCCGCCATCACTTCGCCGGGCGTCATCACGCCGGGCATGAAGGGCAGCTTGCACGCCAGCGCCGCTTGCACCAGGGCATCGGTCATGCCGGGCGAGAGCGCAAAACGCGCGCCGGCAGCCTGCACCTGGGCCAGTTCGTGCGCGCGCGTCACCGTGCCGGCCCCCACGTGCATTTGCGGCACCTGCCGCGCCACCGCTTCGATGGCGGGCAGGCCGGCGGCGTGACGCAGGGTGATTTCCATCACGTCCACGCCGCCTGCCAGCAGGGCGTGCGCCATCGGCACCGCCTGCGCGGGATCGGTGATCACGATCACCGGCAGCACGCGCGACGTGAAGGCCGGGCGAATGAATGTTGGATGACTGGCAGTATTCATGGCGCTTTATTTTTAGAGTTGGCGTGCGAAGGGCGTTTCAAATGTCAAAGGTGCGTCAGCAGCGGCGATGCGCCCTCTTCTGCATGCGCCGCATGGGCGCGAAACAGCGCAAACAGGTCACGTCCAGTGCCACGCTGGTTGGCAGACAAATCAGGAATCGGGGCCGCACGGGCCGCCAGCTCGGCCTCGCTCACCTCCAGGCTGAGTTGCTGGCGCTCGCAGTCGAGCGTGATGATGTCGCCGTTTTGCACCTTGCCGATGGCGCCGCCGTTGACCGCCTCCGGGCTCACATGGATGGCCGCCGGCACTTTGCCCGACGCGCCCGACATGCGGCCATCGGTGACCAGCGCCACCTGAAAGCCCCGGTCTTGCAGCAGGCCCAGCACCGGCGTGAGTTTGTGCAGCTCGGGCATGCCGTTGGCTTGCGGCCCCTGGTTGCGCACCACGGCCACAAAGTCGCGTTCCAGCTTGCCCTCTTGGAACAGTTGAATCAGTTGTTTTTGATCCGTCACCACCACCGCCGGTGCGCGCACTTGGCGGTGCTCGGGCTTGACGGCGGACACCTTGACCATCGCCCGGCCCAGGTTGCCTTGCAACAGACGCAAGCCGCCATCGACGCTGAAGGGCTTGCTCACCGGGCGCAGCACGGTTTCATCGGCCGATGTTGCGGGCACCGGGCGCCAGTCGAGTTGACCCTTGTTGAGCCACGGCTCCACGGTGTAGTGGCGCAGGCCGTGGCCCATGATGGTGTGCACGTCCTCGTGCAGCAAGCCGGCACCGAGCAGTTGCCCAATCAGGTAGCCCATGCCGCCGGCGGCCTGGAAGTGATTGACATCGGCGCTGCCGTTGGGGTAGATGCGGGCCAGCAAGGGCACGCAAGCCGACAGCTCGGAGAAGTCGTCCCAGTTGACGATCAGGCCGGCCGCGCGCGCCATCGCAATCAGGTGCATGGTGTGGTTGGTCGAGCCGCCGGTGGCGAGCAAACCGACGATGCCGTTGACGATGGCTTTGGCGTCGATCTGGTAGCCGATGCCGGTCAAGCGCTCCTTGGCTTGCGACAGCGCCACCGCCCGCTCGACGGCGGCCGTGGTGAGCAAATGGCGCAGGGGCGTGCCGGGGTTGACGAACGACGAGCCCGGCAGATGCAGGCCCATGATCTCCATCAGCATCTGGTTGGAGTTGGCGGTGCCGTAAAA
>JAKFXU010000273.1 GCA_021731215.1 Rhodoferax sp. | reverse complement strand
TGGCGGCCATTTTTGCCCTTCTTCGTTGTCCATAGCCCAAGCTATGGACGCCTCAGTCAGGACAAAACTGCCTCGCCACTGCATCCACCTACCCTCCAAACCCCAATGGACAATCTGGGTTAAACCTAGATTCCTCAGTTGACCGCTTGTTTTTACCTGTAAGTCCTCATGGACATTGACCTTTTCAGCTTCGATCAGGTTCACCAATTGGGTGAGAGCGCTACGCACCCGAGTGAGCCGCTGGCACCGCGCCTGGGGTCGTTGCTCCTCCTTGCAGGCAGGCGCCTGCTGCGTCGTCGCGCCTACCCAGACACGCCGCCAGCAGCCCACTCGGGCGCGTCCAACTGAGGAATCTAGGTTGAATCGCACCCGTTCTGGTTCCGGGTCAAACGGGAGGCACCTGTGGCAGGTTAAAATGACCGGTTGACCGATTTCATGGGGGTGGTCTGGTAGACCGCTCCCTTTATTTTTTGCGCGGGTGGCGAAATTGGTAGACGCACCAGGTTTAGGTCCTGACGTCCGCAAGGATGTGCGGGTTCGAGTCCCGCCCCGCGCACCAGGTACGAGAAGTTGCGGGACAGTCCACAGCCACAAGGTGGCAGGCTCTGTTCCCAATTGTTTAATATTTAGGAGAACCACGATGGCTGTTACTGTTGAAACTCTGGAAAAGCTGGAACGCAAAATGACGCTGACCCTGCCGGTCGGCAGCATCCAGTCGGAAGTTGAAGTGCGTCTGAAGAAGATTGCACGCACCGTCAAGATGGACGGTTTTCGTCCCGGCAAAGTGCCGATGAACGTGGTGACCCAGCGCTATGGCTACTCGGTTCACTACGAAGTCATGAACGACAAAGTCGGTGAGGCGTTTGCCAATGCCGCCAACGAAGCCAAGCTGCGCGTCGCCGGCCAACCTCGCATCACCGAGAGTGACGCCTCGCCGGACGGCGCCATGGCTTTTGATGCCGTGTTCGAGGTCTATCCGGAAGTCAAGATCGGGGACCTGAGCAGCGCCGAAGTTGAAAAAACCACGGCTGAAGTGACCGACAGTGCGATTGACAAGACCATCGACATCCTGCGCAAGCAGCGCCGCACCTTTGCCCAGCGGGCCCAGGACGCCGCAGCGCAAGACGGCGACCGCGTCACGGTTGATTTTGAAGGCAAGATCGATGGTGAAGTTTTTGCCGGCGGCAAGGCCGAGGATTTCCAGTTCATCGTCGGCGACGGCCAGATGCTGAAAGAATTTGAAGATGCCACCCGTGGCATGAAGGCGGGCGAAAGCAAGACTTTCCAGTTGGCTTTTCCGGCTGACTACCATGGCCAGGACGTGGCGGGCAAAACGGCTGACTTCATGGTTACGCTCAAGAAGATTGAAGCGGCCCATCTGCCCGAGGTCAATGAAGCCCTGGCCAAGTCGCTCGGCATTGCCGACGCCACGGTCGAGGGTTTGCGCGCCGACATCAAGAAAAACCTGGAGCGCGAAGTCAAGTTCCGCCTGCTGGCCCGCAACAAGCAGGCCGTCATGGACGCGTTGGTGGCCAAGGCCGAGCTGGACCTGCCCAACACCAGCGTACAAGCGGAAATCAACCGTCTGCTCGAAGGCGCCCGCGCCGACCTGAAAAAGCGCGGCATCAAGGATGCCGACAAGGCCCCGATTCCGGATGACGTGTTCCGTCCGCAAGCCGAACGCCGGGTGCGCCTGGGCCTGGTGGTGGCCGAACTGGTGCGCGCCAATGTGCTGCAAGCCAAGACCGAGCAAATCAAGGCCCACATTGAAGAACTGGCGGCCAGCTACGAAAAGCCGGCCGACGTGATGCGCTGGTATTACAGCGACAACAACCGGCTGGCCGAAGTGGAGGCCATCGTGATTGAAAACAATGTGACAGACTTTGTCATGTCCAAGGTGAAAATCAGCGAAAAGACGGTGTCCTTTGATGAGCTGATGGCGCAAAACTGACGCCATAGCTGCTGTGAGGTGGCTGCGATGGGGCTTGTGCCTGGCTTGCAGCCAGGCGTCCAAGCCCCATTTTGTTTATGGCAATGTTTTTTCGATACAGTAATGGCCTATTTGGAGACAACATGAACGTGCGATTTGGTGCAATGGAAACGCAAGCCCTGGGCATGGTGCCTATGGTGATTGAGCAATCGGGTCGGGGCGAGCGGTCTTACGACATTTACTCGCGCCTGCTCAAGGAGCGCGTGATTTTTCTGGTCGGTCCGGTCAACGACCACGTGGCCAACTTGGTCGTGGCGCAATTGCTTTTCCTGGAGAGCGAAAATCCGGACAAGGATATTTCCTTCTACATCAACTCTCCCGGCGGTTCGGTCAGCGCCGGCATGGCAATTTTTGATACCATGAATTTCATCAAACCGGCTGTTTCTACCCTGTGCACTGGCATGGCGGCCAGCATGGGTGCATTTTTGCTGGCAGCCGGGGCCAAGGGCAAGCGCTTCTCCTTGCCCAATTCCAAGGTCATGATTCACCAGCCTTCGGGCGGCAGTCAGGGCCAGGCAACCGAGATCGAGATTCAGGCGCGTGAGATATTGAAGACGCGCGAGCAGCTCAACAGAATTCTGGCTGATCGCACCGGCCAGCCGCTGGACCGAATTGAGCGCGACACCGAGCGCGACTACTACATGTCCGCTGATGAATGCAAGGAATACGGCCTGATTGACCAGGTCATCTCTAAAAGGGCGTAGATCACATGGCCGAAAAAAAAGGCTCCTCTGGCGAGAAAACTCTCTATTGCTCTTTTTGCGGCAAAAGCCAGCATGAAGTCAAGAAGCTGATTGCCGGTCCGTCGGTGTTTGTTTGCGATGAGTGCATTGACTTGTGCAATGAAATCATTCGCGATGAGCTGCCGGCTAGCACCGAGGCGCGCAGCGCCGGCAACGAGTTGCCGACTCCGTCCGACATCAAGGCCAATCTTGATAGCTACGTGATTGGCCAGGAGCCGGCCAAGCGAACACTGGCGGTGGCGGTTTACAACCACTACAAGCGCTTGCGGCACAAGGAAAAAGCCAAGAAAGACGATGTCGAGTTAACGAAAAGCAACATTCTGCTGATCGGCCCGACCGGCTCCGGCAAAACGCTGCTGGCGCAGACCC
>JAKFXU010000043.1 GCA_021731215.1 Rhodoferax sp. | reverse complement strand
GATTTGGCGCCGGTCATGCTGATCGGCACCTCGGCCATGGTGCTCGCCACGTTTTCGGGCTCCGAATACAAGACCTTCGCCGACGTGGTGGCCGCCGCCAAGGCGAAAAAGAATGTCAACTACGGCAGCATCGGCTCCGGCAGCCTCGGCCACCTCGCGATGTCGCTGCTCTCCAAAAGCGGCGGCATCGACTGGCAGCATGTGCCCTACAAGGGCGGCGGTCCGTTGATGAGCGACGCGGTGGCCGGCCATGTGCCGCTGGCCATCGGTTCGGTGTTTGTGACCAAGCCGCACATCGACAGCGGCCGCCTGCGGCCCCTGGCCGTGACGACCAGCAAACGCGCGCCGGAGTTGCCCAACGTGCCGACCGTGGCCGAGAGCGGTTTTGCAGGTTTTGACGCACCCGCCTGGTGGGCCATCCTGGCGCCGGCCAAAACCCCGCCCGAAGTGATCAAGCGGATGAACGAGGAAGTCGGCAAAGCCCTGAAAAACCCCGAGATCGCCAAGAAGCTCGGCGCCCAGGGCATCGACATCCTCGGCGGCACGCCCGAGTCGGCCCGCGTCTTCATCGACCAGCAGATCGACACCTGGGCCAAGGTGGTGAAAGAGAACGGCATCAAGGCCGATTAGGCAACCCTACTGCTAGCTTTGCGTGCGGGGCGGATAGCGGCCTTGCGCGTGAAGTTGTCGGCGCGCCGTGATGGCTTCCAGCTTTGCCAAACATTCATCATGTACATCCAGTGGCCTGTTTGACCCGTCGCGCAACAAACAACTCCGTGCCCTCTGTGTTGACGGACAGTGGCCGACGCCCAGTGTCCTTGGTTCGTGCTGGGCATGCAACTGCCCGGCCAAAACGAGTAGGCGGTCTGGCCTAGAGGCCGGTTGACATGGGTTGCGCCATGGGTGCCGGACGTGATAGCTCAGGCGTCGAGTACGAGGGTGCCGGAGCGGCAGCCCGAGACACAGATCATCATGGACTTATTGGCCGCCTTCTCCTGCTTGCTTAGGATTTGGTCGCGGTGATCGACTTCACCCGCTAGCACCTTGATTTCGCAGGCGCCACACACGCCCTCACGGCAGCTGAAGTCTGGCTCTAGTCCGGCCTGCAACAAGGCGTCCAAGAGGCTGATGCCCGGTGGTACCTGAACGGTTTTGCCTGACTTTTTCAATTCGACGCGATAGGTACCTGCCAACGCCTGAGGTACATCCTTCGCGGCAGCGAATCGTTCCAGATGTACATGGACCTGTCCCAGAGCCTCGCAAGCCTTTTCGTAGGCATCAAGCATGGGGCCGGGGCCACAGCAGTAAAAATGCGTGTCAATGGGTCGTCCGGCCAGCAACTGCTTCAGATTGGGGGCTCCACCCTGCTCGTCATCGAAGTGCAGCCGAACAGAAAGTGGAGCTTTCCCAGCCTGGGTGTTCTTGGCCAGCGCTTCTATGCCCGTGACATAAGCTGCTTCATCACGATTGCGAGCACAGTAAACGAGTTCGACGGAACGACCGAGGGCCAGCAGGCGCTGAAGCATGGCATATATAGGCGTGATACCTATGCCACCTGCCAGAAGGACGCTGTGTTCAGCTGTTTCGTTGAGCGTGAAATGGTTGCGTGCTGCCGAGATTTCTATGACCTGACCCACCCGCAGTTGCTCGTGCACATAGCGGGAGCCTCCGCGACTGTTCCTATCGTTAAGCACTGCGATCACGTACCGCTGCTCGTCGCCGGGATGGGTCAGCGAATAGCTCCTGACCAATCCGTTGCCCAAATGAAGGTCAATATGGGCACCCGCTTCGGCGGCGGGAAACATGACATCTGGACGGGCCGGCCGCAACTCGATACTAATAATTCCCCTGGCCTCATACCTCAGGTTAAAGACGAGTGCTTGCAGATTGGAAGAAGACATGGGCTAATGACGTGCAAAGGGGGGTCCACGCGCCGCGCGACCCCCGGGGCTTCTACATGATGTGAAGACCGCCGTCGACCATCAAAGTGGTGCCGGTGATGAACGACGCTTCGGGCGATGCCAGCCAAACGATAGGCCAGGCGATTTCTTCAGGGCTGGCCCAGCGACCCATCAGCGAGGAGTCCTTGCGTTCGACCTTGAGCTGCTCGACGCTCTTTCCGGCATTTTTGGCGCGACCAACATGGAAATCGGTAAGGGTGGAGCCAGGGCAGACGGCGTTCGCACGGACCCCGTGCGTGGCTTCCTCGAATGCCAGCGTCCGCGTGTACGCCAGCTGTGCCGCCTTGGTCGCATCGTAGAGGGCCATCCCCCGACGCCCTGTCACCGCGTAGCACGATGAGACGTTCACGATGCTGCCTGAGTTGGACTGTCTCAAGGCCGGCAGGGCGGCGCGACAGTAGTGGGACATGCCCACCAGGTTCACGTTTACCATGGCCAGCCATTCCTCAGCTGTTGCGTCGGCGGCTGCCGAATAATTGCGCATGGCAGCGTTATTCACCAGGATGTTCAGTCCGCCGCGCTCGGTTATGCAACGATTGACGGCAGATTGGGCGGCCTGCTCATCTGTCACGTCGGCGGTCACGGCCGACACCCAAGCGGCTGGAAACTCCTCTTGCAGGGCTTGCCGCGTGCGCTCCAGAGCTTGCCCGTCTGCATCAACCAGCATCACTGCGGCGCCCTCTTGGCAGAATAGGCGTGCCGTAGCCGCGCCAATTCCTGCACCACCGCCCGTGATCAAGGCGGTCTTGTGGGAAAGCCTAGGAGTACATGTTGTGATCATTCGGCCTTGGCCCCGGTGTCCTTGATGACCTTGCCCCAGCGCGTGATCTCGGAGCCAATCCAGTCCCTGAACTGCTTGGGGCTGCCTGCAACGATTTCGAACTCCATGTCCTGCAGCTTCTTGCTGACGTCCGGCTGCTTCAGGATCTTGACCATCTCACGGTTGTAGCGGTCGATGATGTGGGCAGGCGTTCCGGCTGGCGCGAGAAAGCCGATCCATGAGGTTGCCTCGAAGTTATTCAACCCGGACTCACTCAGTGTCGGGATATCGGGCGTGCTGGGAAAGCGCGCCTGGCCGGTTGTGGCGATCAGCTTGAGGCGACCGTCCTTGACGAAACCTTGAACATTGCCTGGAACGAAGAAGCCGGCCTGTAT
>JAKFXU010000044.1 GCA_021731215.1 Rhodoferax sp. | reverse complement strand
ACCGTATTTCTCGTAAAAAACCGCCAGCGCCGCCTTGTCCATGACCCCGGTCGCGATCGCATCGAGCGCCGGCAGATCCGGCACCCAGCCATTCAGATCGCAGTCGGTCTTGATGGTCAGCAACTGGCGGCCCAGCGGCAGCCAGTCCAGCGTCTTTTTCAGGTTGTCGCCGACCACGCCCTTGATGGCATCGGCGTTGGCCACCACGCCGGCCAGCGAGCCATATTGCTGCAGCCACTTGGCAGCGGTCTTGGGGCCGACCTTGGGCACACCGGGCACGTTGTCAATCACGTCGCCCACCAGGGTCTGAAAATCGACCATCAGCTGCGGCGGCACGCCAAATTCCGCCTCGACCCCGGCGACGTCACGGCGGCGCCCGCTCATGGTGTCGATGATGGTGATGTGGCTGTTCACCAACTGCGCCAGGTCCTTGTCGCCGCTGCTCACGATCACCTCGATGCCCTGGCGCGCCGCCGTCACGGCCAGCGTGCCAATCACGTCGTCGGCCTCGACGCCGGGCACGTCCAGCACCTGCCAGCCCAGCAGGCGCACCACCTCGTGAATCGGCGCAAGCTGGGCCCGCAAATCGTCCGGCATCGGCGAGCGGTGGGCCTTGTACTCGGGGTACAAATCATCACGAAAGGTAGGGCCTTTGGCGTCAAAGACGCAAGCCGCAAAATCGGCCGGCACCTCCTTGCGCAGGCTTTGCAGCATATTGATCATGCCGCGAATCGCGCCGGTGGGGGCGCTGGCCGGGTCGCCCGGCACCGCACGCAAATCGGGCATGGCGTGAAAGGCACGGTACAGGTAGCTGGAGCCGTCCACCAGCAGCAGGGTTTTGGGCATTTTTGGGGCATCATTCATGCGCCCATTTTGCCAGCGCCTGTTGCCCACGCGCTGGTTCTACAATCAGGCCATGCGCTCCGCCCTCCTCCTTACCATCTGCCTGTGCTGCGCCAGCCTGGGCCAGGCCCAGTCGCCCGCCCCGGCCCAGGCCGCTGCCGAGCGCGACCCATCAGCGTCCGCCGCCGCCAGCCGCCCCGTCGTGGAAAAACGCACCGAGCGCATTCGGATTGAAGACGCCGGCTCAACCATCGACGAATTGCGCGTCGGCGGCGAAACCCTGAGCATCACGGTGCAACCCAAGGGCGGTATGCCGGCCTACCAAATCCAGCCCACCAGTGGTGAGCGCAGCTGGAAAATTCTGGGTTTCTGATTCATGGCGGTTTACACGGAAGTCTCTAGCCAAGAGGCCGGCGCCCTGTTGCGACAACTCAAGCTGGGCCAACTCAAGGCGATGCAGGGCTGCGCCGGCGGCATCGAAAATACCAACTACTTCGTCACCACCGAAATAGAAGGTGAAACCCGCGACTACGTGCTGACCCTGTTCGAGCGCTTGAGCGCCGCGCAGTTACCGTTCTACCTGCGTTTGATGAAGCACCTGGCCGAGCGCGGCATCCCGGCGCCCGACCCAGCGGCCAACGCCCGCGGCGATCTGGTGTTCGACCTCAAGGGCAAACCGACGGCCGTGGTCAATCGGCTGCGCGGCAACAGCGAGCTGCGGCCAAGCCCGGCGCATTGCGCGGCGGTCGGCGCCATGCTGGCCAAAATGCATCTGGCGGCACGCGACTTTCCCCTGTCGCAACCCAATCTGCGCGGCCTGCCCTGGTGGAACCAGACCGTGCCGGTGCTGCTACCCCACTTGAGCGCCAGCCAGGCGGCCTTGCTCCAGAGCGAACTGGCCTACCAGAACCATATTGCGGCCTCGTCCCTCTATGCCGCCTTGCCACGCGGCCCGATCCACGGTGACCTGTTTCGGGACAACGTGCTGTTTGAAACCGGCAACGGCCAGCCCCAGCTCAGCGGCGTGTTCGATTTCTATTTTGCCGGCGTCGATAGCTGGCTTTTTGACATTGCGGTCGGGCTCAACGACTGGTGCGTTGATCTTGACAGCGGCGCCCACCACGCCGAGCGCAGCGACAGCTTCATGCGCGCCTACGGCGCGCTGCGCCCACTCGAAGCCGCCGAGCGCGCGCTGCTGCCCGCGCTGCTGCGCGCCGGTGCACTGCGCTTCTGGATCTCGCGGCTGTGGGACTTTTACCTGCCGCGTGAAGCCAGCATGCTGCAAGCGCACGACCCCGGCCATTTCGAGCGGGTGCTGCTGGCGCGCGTGCGCCACCCGGTTTCCATCAGCACGATTGCAACCTGACCATGAAACTAAATCTTGTTCCCGCCCGTACCGGCAGCGCCTGGGTCAAGCTCGGCATCCGCACCTTTTTCAGACAACCGCTGGCGCTGGCGGGCCTGTTTTTCATGTTCATGGCGGTGATGACGGTCGCCAGCCAGCTGCCCTATATTGGCGTCGCGCTGGCCATGCTGCTGCTGCCGGCCGGCACCCTGGGGCTGATGGCGGCCACCCGCGAAGCCAACGATGGCCGCTTCCCGATGCCACGCTTCTTGCTGACGGCGTTTAGCGCCGGCCGGCCCCAGGCGCGCGCCATGCTGGTGCTCGGCGCCCTCTACGCACTGGGTTTTCTGGTGGCGATGGGGGCCTCCTGGCTGGTCGACGGCGGCGACTTTGCCCGTCTCTATCTGGGCGGCGAAACGCCCACGCGCGAGCTGATGCTGGAGTCCGACTTTCAGGCCGCCATGTGGGTTTTTATCAGCCTGCATCTGCCGCTGTCGCTGCTGTTCTGGCATGCGCCGGCGCTGGTGCACTGGCACGGCATGTCGCCGCTGAAAAGCCTGTTCTTCAGCGGCGTGGCCTGTTTGCGCAATTTCTGGGCGTTTGCAGTGTTCGGACTGACCTGGCTGGCGCTGCTGGTGGCGGTGGTCATCGGCGTCACCACCCTGGCCGCGCTGCTGGGCAACCCCGGCCTGGCCGGCGACCTGCTGTTTCCGATTCTGCTGCTGACCGCGTCCATGTTCTTCACTTCGCTGTACTTCACGTTCCGCGATAGTTTCGAGCCGCCTCCAGAAGCGCCGGTTTGAACCTAGAAACCGCAGTTGACCGCTTCGTTTCGCTTGGCACACCGCATGAACGCTCACTTTTGTACTCACGAACAAGTTCACCTTTTGGGTGACAGCGCTACATACCCGATTGAGCCGCCCTGGGG
>JAKFXU010000179.1 GCA_021731215.1 Rhodoferax sp. | reverse complement strand
CGTATCGTCGGGCAGGTTGGCTGCGGGCGTGCCCGGCCGCGGGCTGAAGATGAAGCTGAACGAGGTGTCGTAGCCGACGTCGTCGATCAGCTTCATCATCTTGCTGAAGTCGTCCTCGGTCTCGCCCGGGAAGCCGACGATGAAGTCGCTGCTGAGCGCCAGGTCGGGCCGGATCGCGCGCAGCTTGCGCACCGTTGATTTGTATTCCATCGCGGTGTAGCCGCGCTTCATCGCCATCAAAATCCGGTCCGAGCCGTGTTGCACCGGCAGGTGCAGGTGGCTGACCAGCTTGGGGATTTTTTCGTAGGCCGCAATCAGGGCCGGCGTGAACTCGTTGGGGTGGCTGGTGGTGTAGCGGATGCGCTCGATGCCGGGGATGTCGGCTACGTACTCCAGCAGCGTGGCAAAGTCCGCCAGTTCGCTGCTCAGCGCCGACGCGTCGCCTATCATTTTGGCGCGGTAGGCGTTGACGTTCTGCCCCAGCAGCGTGACTTCCTTCACGCCCTGGTCGGCCAGCCCCGCCACTTCCACCAGCACATCCTCGAACGGGCGCGACACCTCCTCGCCGCGGGTGTAGGGCACCACGCAGTAGCTGCAGTATTTGGAGCAGCCTTCCATGACGCTGACGAAGGCGGTGGCGCCTTCCACCCGCGCTGGCGGCAGGTGGTCGAACTTTTCGATTTCGGGAAAGCTGATGTCAACCTGCGAGCGGCTTTGCAGCGCACGTTGGGCCAGCAACTGCGGCAGCCGGTGCAGGGTTTGCGGTCCGAAGACGACATCGACGTAAGGCGCGCGTTCAATGATGGCCGCGCCTTCCTGGCTGGCGACGCAACCGCCCACCGCAATCAATACCCCTTTTTTCTTCAGGTGTTTGACGCGGCCCAGATCGGAAAACACTTTCTCCTGCGCCTTCTCGCGCACCGAGCAGGTGTTGAACAGAATCAGGTCGGCTTCGTCGACGTTGTCGGTCGGCTCGTAGCCCTGTGCGGCATGGAGCACGTCGGCCATCTTGCCCGAGTCGTACTCGTTCATCTGGCAGCCAAAGGTTTTGATAAAGACTTTTTTGCTCATGGCAACAGCCCGGCAAAAATAAAAAGGATCGGCAGCGGCCGGCAGCGGTTCATGGTATTGGTCCAGAGGCTGTGGGTTAGGAATGGTCGCCCGCAGGCGCGGCGCGGCCCCGAAGTGTAGCGCCTGGCCGATGCCGCGTCTTGGCGTCAGCTGTGCAACGCAGCGCGTCGATCAGGTACAGGGGGTCGCCCACGGCGATGGCGTCATGGGGGCAGGCCGGCACGCAGGCGTCGCACGCGCTGCAGTCTTCGGGGATCTGCGCGACGCCACTCTTGATGCCGGTGCTCTTGAGCAGCTTGATCGAGCTGGAGGCGAGCGCCGTGCTGCCGGTATTCAAATGAGCCAGGGCCGCGCTCAAGCTAGGCATAGCCCGCTTCGCTGCCCAGGCGCGCGTCGATCATGGCCGTGCCGACGGTGAAGTGGTAGAGGTCCTGAAAGCGCTCGGTGTCGAGTTCGAGCGCGCGATGCACCACGTCGTCGAAGTAGCAGCCGATGCCGGTGCCCTGAATGCCGCTGGCTTCGGCCTCCAGGTAGAGCACTTGCCCGAGCATGCCCGCCTCCCAGAAGCGCTGGCGATAAAGCCAGGGGCGCGCCGGGCTGATGTCGTCGAAGCGCGCCAGCATCGCCAGCATAAAAGCGCCATCGGCGGCAATCGCCTGGTGGCAGGATGCGGTGGCGGCGAAGCGGCGCGTATCGAGCGGCGCCAGCAGGTACAGCGGCAGGTGGTCGGGGCAGCCCGCAACGCGCTGCCACAGCCAGTCCGGGCGCATCGCGGCGCGCAACGCTTGGAGCGCGCCGGGCGCACGCACCAGGCAGTAGATGCCGGGTTCGAGCCCGTCCACGCGGTGCACAAACAGCACCGGGTGCACACAGGGCGCTTCCTGCAACAGCGACCAGGGCGGTTGGCCGGCGCGCGGCAACAAGGCGTCGAGCATGCGGTAGAAGCGCGGCGCGGCGACGGGGGTGATGCCGTCGAAGGCCTGGGCCGAGCGGCGGCCGCGAATCAGGCGGGAGGCCGGCGCACTGGAGGCCTGAGCCAAGGCCGGCAGCGGCTCCCTGCGCGCCAACAGCGCGTTGATGCCGCCGGGTTTGCGCGTGGCAGCGGCTACCGCCGGGATGTCTGGCCAGTCCCGATGCTTGGGGCTCAGTGCGTTGGCCAGCCCCGACCACGGCGCCCCGCTCAGGCTGCTCAGCACCGGCGCGGCGGTGGGCGGTTCGCCCGGTCCGATCCAGAGCAGCGCCTCGGCGGCCTCGGGCTCAATCGCCGGAAAGTCTGCAGCCCGATCCAACCCGGTCAGGGCGGCGATCTCGTCATCGCCCCAGTCGGCCAGCAAGCGCGCCGGCCAGCCCAGCAGGGCGGCGGCGTAAGACAGGGCGGCCAGGGCATGGCCGCAGTCGTGCTGGCAATAGCGGAAGGCGCGCATGCCGTACTTCCAGGCTTCGCGCCAATGAATGCCGGTCAGCGCCAGCAAAACGCCGCCCGACCACGCGAACGGCGCGCTGGCGCGGCGCTCAAGGCCATGCTGGTCGCTCCGGTAGTGGTGCACGCCGGCCGGCAGCCCCGGCAGATCGGGGCAGATCAGGTAGCCCTCGGTCGGGTGCAGGTTGCCGCTGGAAGGATTGCAGCGCAAGGCCCAGCGATTGCCGTTGAAGGACTTCCAGGCGGACAGGCCGAGCGACAGTTGCAATGGACAGCCAACGTTGCCTACCGTCAGCGCCTGTTGCGGCGCGCCCGCCGCCGCGAACAGTTGGTCCCAGCTCACTGGCAGCTCGTCCGCCAACAAGGACAGTTTCAACCTAGAAACCGCAGTTGGACTTGCCCGAGTGGACTGCTGGCGGCGTGTCTGGGTAGGCGCGACAACGCAGTTGTAGGGTGGGCAAAGCGCAGCGTGCCCACGGACTGCTTTGTTGGGTCGGATTGAAGTTGGTGGGCATGCTGCGCTTTGCCCACCCTACGGCTGTCACCCAAAAGGTGAACTCGTGCGTGGGTACAGAAGTGAGTGTTCATGCGGCCTTGCAAGCGGAAATGAGCGGTCAACTGCGGTTTC
>JAKFXU010000315.1 GCA_021731215.1 Rhodoferax sp. | reverse complement strand
CGATGACGGGTGTCCTTCTCGCTGTGGCGCAGCAGGGTCTGGTGCAGTTGTTTGATGTGGTTTTCGTTGAAGGGGATGTCCTGCCAGGAGTTGAACACCAGGTCCATCAGTTCGGCGTAGCCCGCCACCTCCTGCTCGTCGCGGGTCTCGAAGGACTTGATCTCCAGATTGGAGAGCAGTTTTGCCACCTCGCGGTCGGAGAGCTTGCTGCCCTCGATGCGGGTGGAGGAGCCGATGCTCTCGATGGTGGCGACGCGGCGCAGGGCAGACAAACGATCCGGGGCGAGGGTGCCCAGGGCGCGCCAGGCGCCCTTGAATTCGTCGATCCGAGCGATCAAACTCAGGATCTCCGGGGTAATTTTCAGGGACTCGGTTTGCAGCATGAAACCAATACTACACCCATTTACACCCATTCCTGCGGACGAATGGTTCGCCATGGTCGGAAACAAACCGGGGAAACTGAAACGCTCAAAGTCGGCAATGCAGCGTTATGGAAGGCTGGAATTATCGAAAGTCGATGGTTGGAAAACGCGCAGGCCGCTGCGCAACAGGTCCTTTATCGACCCTTACCGTGCAACTGCACAAACGCCGCACCCGTCAAGCACGACGCCGCCCACGCGCACGCCGATGATTTCTGACACCCTGGCACCATTGGCGTCCTATTCAAAGATCCGTGATTTTGGTTTCGTTCTGGCCCGAGTAGATATCGATCACCCGACAGTCACCGCACATTTTGAGGCGCTCCAGCGCCGCGCCCTGGAACATGCTGTGGCCGCCGAGCTTGCCCAGCATGGCCTCGACGCCTTTGAGCGTGCCAAAGGGCTTGCTGCAACGCACACAGGCGTAGGGCTGCATCTCGTTGATCACCACCGCCTCTTTGCGCTGCGGCGTCAGGTTCAGTTGCGCGACCAGGGCGAGTGATTGTTCCGGGCAGGTCTTGACGCACAGGCCGCACTGCACACAATTCTTCTCGATGAACTTGAGCTGCGGCGCTTGCGGGTTGTCCTGCAGCGCGCCGGCCGGGCAGGCGTTGATGCAGCTCAGGCACAGGGTGCAACTGTCCTTGTTGATCGCCAGTGCACCCAGCGGCGAACCCGTGGCGGGCAGTGCGATGCGCTCCGCCTTGAGCGGGGCGTGCGCGATCAAATGGTCGAGCGCCAGTTCCAGCGTGGCGCGCTTGTCGGCCTGCACCGCGAAGCTGGCGCTGCGGCCGACACACTGCGCCGGCGCCGCCTGCAGGTCGCGATCCAGCGCGGCCAGATCGCGCGCGTCTCTGGCGTGCAGCAGGCGCAAATGTTCACCCTGGTAGCCCAGCCCGTTCAGAATGGCCTGCGCCACCGCCATCTGGCTGCGCAGCGCCTCATGGTATTGCGGCGCTTCCTCATCGGTCAGCAGCACCCAGACCTGCGCGGCGCCGTAGGCAAAAGCCGTCAGCCAAAGCTCCAGCCCGATCGACGAGGTGTGCCACAGGCCCAGCGGCAGCACGCGCGCCGGCACGCCATGGGTGCCCGCGTCAAGTTGCGCGGCCCGACCCAAATCATTCAGCAGGTGCGCGCCGCCCTGCTGGCTGTGCAGCAGCAGCGCGGCGTTTTTTCCGCCGCAGCGGGCGTAGGTACTGAGCAGGGTCTTGATTTTCACCCCCTGCTCACTGGCGCGCGGGTAGGCATAGCTCAAGGCACCGCTGGGGCAGACCGTGGTGCAGGTGCCGCAGCCCACGCACAGATTGGGGTTGACCTTGATTCTCTGATGCTGGCGGTCGCTGCTGATGGCCGAGGCCGAACAGACGTCGATACAGGCGCTGCAGCCCGTTTTTGCGTTGCGACTGTGGGCGCACAGTTTTTGCTTGTAAGCAAAGAACTTGGGCTTTTCAAACTCGCCCACCAGCGCGCGCACTTGCAGCAGCGGCCTGGGGTCGCGACCGTCCCAGCGCAGATAGCCCTGCGGCAGGGCGTGCTGGGTGAACGCCGGCGTGGCGCGCAGGTCCAGCACCAGGTCAAAGCTTTCGCTCAAGGCCTCGGGCGAGCGGTTGAAATCGATCGCACCAGCCACTTTGCAGACCTTGACGCAGGCGCGATGGGTCTGGCAGGCGTTCATGTCAATTTGATAATCCAGCCCAATCGCGTCCTCCGGGCAGGCCGCCAGGCAGGCGTTGCAGCGCGTGCACAGGTCCAGATCAATCGGGTTGTCGCGCAGCCACTTGAGCTCGAAGGCGCCCAGCCAGCCGCTCAGGGACTGAATTTTGCCCCCCAGCACCGGGTAGCGCCGCTGCTGCATCGCGCCCAGCTCGCCCGCGCCTTGGGTGAACAGGGTGATGTCGAGTTCATCGCCCAGCAGCTCGGCCGCGCGCTCGGCGGCGCCCAGCTTGCCGATGATCAGCAGGCGACCGGCGCTCTTGTAGGTGACGGCGGCGACCGGCTCCGGTTCGGGCAACTGGGCGGCTGCCAGCAGGGCGGCGATTTTGGGGCTGGCCTTGCTCGCCTCCCTGCTCCAGCCCCCGGTTTCGCGGATATTGACGAAACGAAGCGGCGCATAGCCAGCGCCGGCACGCTCAGGCAGCCCACGCGCTGCGCCTTGCGTCTGCTCGGCCAGTTCGGTAAACAGGCGCTGCTCCTGGGTGCAGGCCACCAGCACCTCGTCGCCCGACTCGATCGCCTTGAGAAAGGCGCCCGCCTCGCGCCGGCACAGGGCGGAGTGCAGCGTCAGGTTTTCATTCAGCGCCGCGCCCAGGCTCCTGGGGTCCAGCGGCATGGTTTGGTTGCAGTCGCAAATCAGTGTGGTCATGGTCTGTGCCCGGTGCTCGGGGCTGGTTCTCTGTAAGGGGGGCCGCGCTGGCTTGGGCTGGCGGCGCGGACGGTGGCATGGAATCGGCAGCCGGGGTATCGGCAGCATCCCCTGGCCGGTGGTCGGGCTGGTCGATTTTTTCTTCCTCGTGTGCAAACAGCTTGAGAAACTTGGCGCTCGCCATCTGGCGCAGCATGGACTCAGGCAGGGGGTCGGGCTTGGAATAATCGTCGATGTAGATGTCCAGCCGGTCCATCAGCTTGTAGTGCGGGTCGGCAAACAGCTTCTTCATGGCTGCGTTGCGGACCTCGGGCGCCACATCGCGTGCGACAAAGGGGGCGAAGT
>JAKFXU010000169.1 GCA_021731215.1 Rhodoferax sp. | reverse complement strand
GACCAATACCCTGGATGGCGCGACCGTCGTAGGCCGGGAATTCCTGGCCCTTGCTGCTCATGGAGAGTTCAGGGTGGCCATACTTGGCCGTCAGGCGCTTGGAGCCCTGGCCAATCTCGATGCCAAAGCCGCGGCCGTTGATGGTTTGTTCGGCCAAAAAGGCCAGCGCACGGGCCGAGCCAAACGGGGCTTCGATGCCGATTTGCTCTTTGGTCAGCACGCCCATGCCGTAGAGCTCCATCACGGCACCCACGGTGGCACCAAAGCTGATCGGGTCGATGCCTTCTTCGTTGCACAACAGGTTGGCGTATTGCAGGCATTCCAGGTCGTTGACGCCGTTGGCAGCGCCGAGCGCCCAGGCAGCTTCGTATTCGAGTCCACCGTTGGCACCGCGGTATTGCGGCTTGTTCTCGATGGTGAAGTGGCCTTCGTCCATCTTGCTGATACGCCCGCACGCAATGGTGCAGCCAAAGCAGGCCTGGTTGGTCACCAGTTGCTTTTTGCCGTCGGTCTTGCGCGGGGTCGCCATGGCTTCGGCGCCGATGTCCTTGGCCCCTTCAAACTGGTTGTCGCGGTGGTTGCGAGTGGGCAAAGCGCCCACTTCGTTGATCACACTCATCAGCACTTGGGTGCCCATGGCGGGCAAGCCCGTGCCGGTCACGCCGTTGTCGGCCAGTACTTTTTTAGCTGCCTTGACAGCGGCCATGAAGGCTTTGGGGTCGCGGATGTTGCCCACGCCCAAGCTGCCGCGCACCGCAATCGCCTTGAGGTTTTTGCTGCCCATGACGGTGCCGACACCGGAGCGACCGGCGGCGCGGTGCAGGTCGTTCACCACCGCCGCAAACAGCACGCCGTTCTCACCCGCCTTGCCAATGCTCGATACACGCGTCAGCGGGTCCTGCAGGCTTTTCTTGAGCAGCTCCTCGGTCTGCCACACGCTCTTGCCCCACAGGTGGGCGGCGTCGCGCAATTCGGCTACATCGTCGTTGACGTAGAGATAGACCGGCTTGGCGCTCTTGCCCTCAAAAATCACCATGTCCCAGCCCGCCATCTTGAGCTCGGCGCCCCAGTAGCCGCCCGAGTTGGAGCAGGCAATGGCGCCGGTCAGCGGGCTCTTGGTAATCACCGTGTAGCGCCCGCCGGTGGAGGCCATGGTGCCGGTCAGCGGGCCGGTGGCCCAGATGATCTTGTTGGCCGGCGACAGCGGATCGACGGTGGCATCGACCTCTTCCACCAGATATTTGGAACCCAGCCCACGCGAGCCGATGTAAGCCTGCGCCCAATCCATATTGAGCGGCTCGGATTTAACGGTGCCTGCGGTCAAATCAACGCGAAGAATTTTTCCAGCCCATGACATGATGGTTCTCCTTAAACTGCTGCGGTAGGTTGATTGCCAAGCTTGTCGGCCCATTGCGCCATCTTGCCCAGGCCGGTCCAGTTGGCGTCGATAAAGGTGATGGCGCCGGTGGGGCAGGCGTCGGCACAGGCCGGCGCGCCGCCGCAGAGGTCGCACTTCTGCACCTTGCCGGTTTCCTGCACGTAATTGATGGTGCCAAACGGGCAGGCAATGGTGCAGACCTTGCAACCCACGCAGGTGGTCTCGTTCACCACTTTGGCGCCAGTGAGCCGGTCCACGGTGATGGCCTCGACCGGGCAGGCATGCAGGCACCAGGCCTCATCGCACTGGGTGCAGGTGTAAGGTACTTTCTTGCCGGTATGGTGAAAGTCAAACACTTTGATGCGGGACTTGGCGGTGGCGAAAGTGCCATAGTTCTCGAACGAACAGGCCATTTCGCACTGCAGGCAGCCGGTGCATTTATCGGCGTTGATATGCAACACTTTTTGCATGTGTCTCTCCTGGGTAGCGGTACTTATCAAGTACCTTGCCTATGAAATGGAAAACATAGCCATTGTTGGCCGGCCACGGCCCTTAACGCCTAGGGGAAACCCTAGTCCAGAATGGAAAGCTTCCTGAAATTCTCAAATTGAAACAATGCCGGCCCGCGTCAGCCTGGCGCCGCCCTTTTTATACGAAAATGACCCGCATCGTGACCCATGCCAGCCCGTCCACCATGACCCACTCCCCGCCAGTTGCACCCGCGCTCAGCCCCGCCGCCCGGCTGGCCGGTATCGAGCGCGCCCGGCGCACCGCGTTGCAGGAGCGCGCCGGTTTGCCGGCGGGCTGGCTGGCGCCCTGGATTGAACGCTCCTGGCAGCGCTGCCTGAGCCTGGGCTTGCGGGCGCACGAGCCGGTCACGTTTGAGCGGGTGTCGGCGCAACATGCGCGCCACACGCTGGATGCCAATCAGCAGTTGCTGCAAACGGCCAAACCGATTCTTCAAAAGCTCGGCCGCGCCATTGTCAACACGCGCTACTTTGCCATCCTCACCAATACCGAGGGCGTGGTGGTGGACGTCAACGGCCCGATCGACCGCTCCGACCCGCGCGCCCATGCCATCACGCGCATTGGCACCGACCTGTCGGAGCGCCGCATCGGCACCAGCGCCATTGGCACGGCGCTGACCGAATTGCGCCCGGTGTGGCTGCACCGCGGTGAGCATTTCTTCGCCGCCACCTCGGTTTACAGTTGCGCCGGCGCGCCGCTGTTCGGACCGGGCGGCGCCTGCGTCGGCATGCTCGATTTAACCGGCATCGATGCCGTGGAGCGTCCTGAGCTCAAGCATCTGGTGGCCCAATCGGCCTGCAAAATCCAGAACGCGCTGCTGCTGACGCAAGCGCACAGCCTGCTGCTGCGCCTGAACTGGCCCGGCAACGCCCTGGGCAGTGAGGCCGATGGCCTGGTCTGCCTGGATGCCGATGGCTGGATCACCGGGGCCAACCAGAACGCGCGCCAGATGGCGCCCAATCTGGCCACAGCCGGGCCGCCAGCGCTGCATGCGAGCGAACTGTTCGCCATGCCCTATCAGTTGCTATTTGATGCCGTGCGCCAGCGTGACGCCACGTTCGAAATTCCGCTCTGGACCGGCCTGCGACTGCAAGCGCTGCCGATTGAGCGCGCCCAGGAAGAGCGTCCGATTGCGGCCCAGCCGCCGCCGCGGGCCAGCGACAGCCGGCCGTTGCGACAGATCGAAACCAGCCTGATCCGCCAAGCCGTCGTTCAGGCCGACG
>JAKFXU010000424.1 GCA_021731215.1 Rhodoferax sp. | reverse complement strand
ATCGCTTTTTGCGCATAGGGGGTGAGGTCAAATTCAATGCCGAACTCGGCCCGTGTGCGGCTGGCCCGGCCTTCGCAGATCACGGTCAAGGCAGCCGGCTGGGGCGCATCGAGCAACTCGATGCGCGGCTGAAAGCGCAGCGCCTCGGCCAACTGGGCTTCGAGCACCGGCACATCCACAATCCAGCTCAAGCCCGCGACCTTGAGTTCGGCGGCGTCAAAATTGACCTCGCCACCGTCGTCGCCCTTGACTTTCATGTGGCGCACTTCGGTCGCGTGCTGGGCGTCGGGCCAGCAGCGCAGCGACTCCAGCAGGGCGCGCGATCGGGCATTCAAGGCATAGGCGCGCACGTCGCCGCTGGCTGGCGCAGCGCCCGCTGCCGGCGGCGCCACCAGGCCGATGCGCAGGCGCTCGCGTGCCAGCAGCAGCGCCAGCGCGCGGCTCACGATGCCGCTGCCGCGAATGCAAATATCAAGGGCTTGAGTCATGTCCGGGATTGTAGGAGGCCGGGCCAAACCCGGCGCCGGCCAGTGAAACAGGCGCATCGCATACACTCGACGGCTTGATTTTCGAGGTATTCCATGAGTTTGAAATGTGGCATCGTAGGCCTGCCCAACGTCGGTAAATCGACCTTGTTCAATGCCTTGACCAAGGCCGGCATCGCGGCCGAAAACTATCCCTTTTGCACCATCGAGCCCAATGTCGGCATCGTTGAAGTGCCGGATCCGCGGCTTGATGCGCTAGCAAGCATCGTCAAGCCGCAAAAGGTGCAGCGTGCCATTGTCGAGTTTGTCGATATTGCCGGTCTGGTGGCCGGTGCCAGTACCGGCGAGGGCCTGGGCAACAAGTTTCTGGCGCACATCCGCGAGACCGATGCCATTGTCAACGTGGTGCGCTGTTTTGAAGACGAGAACGTGATTCACGTCGCCGGCAAGGTGGACCCGATCTCCGACATGGAGGTGATCCAGACCGAGTTGTGCCTGGCCGATCTGCAGGCGGTTGACAAGGCCTTGCACCGGGTCACCAAAACGGCGCGCTCGGGCGACAAGGAGTCGATCAAGCTGGTCGCCATTCTGGAAAAATGCCAGGCCGCCCTGAACCAGGCCAAGCCGGTGCGCACCGTGGCGTTCAGCAAGGAAGAGCGGCCGCTGCTGACCCAGTTTTTCCTGATTACGGCCAAACCCGCCATGTTCGTCGCCAACGTGGCCGAAGATGGTTTTGACAACAATCCCTTGCTGGAGCGCTTGCGCGACTATGCCGCCGCGCAAAATGCGCCGGTGGTGGCGATCTGCGCCAAGATCGAAGCCGAAATGGCCGACATGGCGGAGGAGGACAAGAAAATGTTCCTGGCCGAAATCGGCCAGGACGAGCCCGGCCTGAACCGCCTGATCGTGGCCGCCTACCAACTGCTGGGTCTGCAAACCTACTTCACCGCGGGCGTCAAAGAGGTGCGCGCCTGGACCATTCACGTCGGCGACACCGGGCCGCAAGCCGCGGGTGTGATCCACACCGATTTCGAAAAAGGCTACATCCGCGCTCAGACCATCGCCTATGACGACTACATCACTTACCAAGGCGAGCAGGGTGCCAAAGACGCCGGCAAGATGCGCAGCGAGGGCAAGGACTACATCGTCAAGGACGGCGATGTGATGAACTTCCTGTTCAGTTCCTGAGACTTATTGGGCCCCGTCTCAGAATTCCAAGATGCCGGGGAACACCCACAGCAGCGCGGCGGTCATCGTCATATAGCGCGCGAACTTGCCGATTGCCATGTAGACGATGCAGGGCCAGAACGGCAGCTTGAGCCAGCCCGCCACGGCGCACAGCGGGTCCCCCACGATCGGCAGCCAGCTCAGCAAGCAGGCCTTCGGGCCAATGCGCTCCAGCCAGTCGAGCGCCCGGATGTGATGTTGGGAGTGGCTGTATTTGTCCAGCACCTGGTGCGAAGCCAAGCCCATGGCCCAGCTCAGCGCCCCGCCCAGGGTATTGCCGACAGTGGCGACCAGAATGGCGGGCCAGAACAGTGCCGGGCTGAGCTTGACCAGTCCGAACACTGCGGGCTCCGAGCCCATGGGAAGGAGCGTGGCAGATATGAAGGACACCACAAACACCGTGCTCAGCCCGAATTTTGGCAGTGCGAGAAGTATCAGTAGTTGTTCGAGCCAGGCTTGCATGGGTGCGTGAGTATAGGCAGACCGTCGGGCTCGTCTGCGCACCCCGTTTCAATTGCTGAAATAGTGGGCAGTTAGAATCAGCCGCTGGCGTTCTGCCAACCCAGATTTCAACACCGCATGCCACCCCGCCCATTCGACTTGTCGCTATGAACATCGGCCCTTATTTGCTGGCCAATCGGTTCATGGTCGCCCCCATGGCGGGCGTGACGGATCGGCCGTTCCGCCAGCTGTGCAAAAAGCTGGGGGCGGCTTATGCGGTCAGCGAGATGGTCACCAGCCGGCCGGACTTGTGGAACACGCTCAAAACCTCGCGCCGCGCCAACCATGAGGGTGAGCCGGGCCCGATCGCGGTGCAGATCGCCGGCACCGACGCGCGCATGATGGCCGAGGCCGCGGCCTACAACATCGACCGTGGCGCCCAGATCATCGACATCAACATGGGCTGCCCGGCCAAAAAAGTGTGCAACAAATGGGCCGGCTCCGCGCTGATGCAGGATGAAGTGCTGGCCTTGTCGATCGTGCAGGCGGTGGTGGCGGTTTGTGCGCCGCGCGCGGTGCCGGTCACGCTCAAGATGCGCACCGGTTGGTGCCAGGCGCAAAAAAATGCAGTGCGGCTGGCGCGTGCCGCCGAGCGCGCCGGTGTGCAAATGATCACGGTGCACGGGCGCACCCGGGAACAAGGCTATGGCGGGCAGGCCGAGTACGACACCATTGCGGCCGTCAAGGCGGCAGTCGGCGTGCCGGTGGTGGCCAATGGCGATATCGACACGCCCGAGAAAGCGCGCCAGGTGCTGGCAGCAACCCGGGCCGATGCGGTGATGATCGGGCGGGCGGCGCAGGGCCGGCCCTGGATTTTTCGGGAAATGGTGCATTTCATGGCGACCGGTAGCCATCTGGCGCCGCCGCTGGTGGCCGAAGTCAAGCACTTGCTGCTGGACCATTTGCTAGACCATTACGCGCTGTACGGCGAG
>JAKFXU010000100.1 GCA_021731215.1 Rhodoferax sp. | reverse complement strand
TGCCGAGACCGCGCTGCAGCCGCTGGTGGGCAAGTTTGCCCTGTTGCAGCGCGATCTCGATGATGCCCGGCGTGAACTGGCCAGCCATCGCAGCGGTCAGCGGCAGTCGAAATACACTTTCGCCAGCTTTGTCGGCGCCAGTGCCGCCGCCGTGGAAGTCAAGCGCCAGGCCCGACGGGCCGCGCAGACCGCCAGCCCGGTGCTGCTGCTGGGTGAAACCGGCACCGGCAAGGAACTGCTGGCGCACGCCATTCACGCCGCGTCCGCGCGCTCGGGGGGCCCTTTCATCAGCCTGAACATCGCGGCGGTGCCCGACACCTTGCTGGAGGCCGAATTCTTTGGCGTCGCCCCGGGCGCCTACACCGGCGCCGATCGGAAGGGGCGCGACGGAAAGTTTCGCCTGGCCCACGGCGGTACCCTTTTTCTGGATGAAATCGGGGATATGCCGCTGGGCTTGCAGGCCAAGCTGCTGCGCGCCCTGCAAGAGGGCGAGATCGAGCCACTGGGCTCCAACCAACTCATACCCTTTGATGCGCGCGTGATCGCCGCCACCTCGCGCGATCTGGGTCGGCTGGTGCGCGAGGGTAATTTCCGCGAAGACCTGTTCTATCGTCTGAACGTGCTGCCGCTTCGGGTGCCCCCGCTGCGCGAGCGGCGCGAGGACATCCCCGCGCTGGTGGAAGTACTGGGCGAAGACATGGCGCTGCGCAACGGCTCGCAGCCGCCCGAGCTCAGCGCCGAGGCACTCGCGCTGCTGTCGGCGCAGGTGTGGCGCGGCAATATCCGGGAACTGCGCAATGTGCTGGAGCAGGCCATGATGCGCAGCGAATCGCATCGGATTGCGGCCGTACAGTTGCAGGCCGTGCTGCGCGAATCAGGGAGCACGCAACTGGCGTCCGAGCCTGAAGCATTCCCGACTGATGCGGCCGTGCCGCCGACCACGGCCTTGCTTCGGCCGCTGACGCAACAAGTGGCAGAACTGGAACACCAGGCCATCGCAGCGGCCCTGGCTGCGGCGCGCGGCAACAAGGCCGCTGCCGCAAAAATGCTGGGTATTTCGCGTGCTACGCTTTACGGGCGACTTGCCGGCGAGGCCTAAAAATGGCTGGACTCAAATGCGTGGGCACGCTGCGCTTGGCCTACCCTACGCTTGCTATCCGTACGTGAAAATGTATTAAAAACATACATTGCGTCTTAAATTCAGACGATATTCAGTGTCTGAAATATGTACAAATTGATTTAATTGAAATTTTATTTAAATGAAATCAAGGACTTACGATTTGGCACGGTTGATGCATTACCTGTTCTCGAATTGATCAACACAATAGGAGACAACTATGCATCGTCGTACTTGGGTCGCGCACGCCGCGTTGGCCACGGCCGGACTGGCTTGCGCCTTGGCGGCGCCGCTGGCATTCGGTCAGAGCAAAGAAATTCGGATTGCTCACGTGCACAGTCTGACCGGTCCACTCGAGGCTTATGGCAAGCAGACCAGAACCGGGTTCATGATGGGTCTGGACTACGCCACCGGCGGCACCATGATGGTGGCCGGCAAGAAACTCGTGGTGATCGAGAAAGACGATCAGGGCAAGCCCGATCTGGGCAAGTCGCTGCTAGCGAGCGCCTATTCCGATGACAAGGCCGATATCGCGGTCGGTCCGACCTCTTCCGGCGTGGCGCTGGCCATGTTGCCCGTGGCCGAGGAATATAAAAAGATTCTGCTGGTCGAGCCCGCCGTCGCCGACTCGATCACCGGTGACAAATGGAACAAGTACATCTTCCGCACCGGCCGCAACAGCAGCCAGGATGCGATTGCCAATGCGGTGGCGCTGGACAAGCCGGGCACCGTGATCGCCACGCTGGCGCAGGACTACGCGTTCGGCCGCGATGGCGTCAAGGCCTTCAAGGAGGCGATCAAGCATGCCAAGCTGGTGCACGAAGAGTACTTGCCGACCGGCACCACCGACTTCACCGCCGGTGCGCAGCGCCTGATCGACAAGCTCAAGGACCAGCCCGGCCGCAAGGTGATCTTCATGCTGTGGGCCGGTGCCGGCAATCCGTTCAAGATCGCCGACATGGACCTCAAGCGCTACGGCATCGAGATTGCCACCGGCGGCAATATCCTGCCGGCGATGGCGAGCTACAAGAACTTCCCCGGCATGGAAGGGGCGGCCTATTACTACTTCGGCATTCCCAAAAACGCCGTCAACGAAGCCCTGGTCTCGCGCCATTACAGCCAGTTCAAGGCACCGCCCGATTTCTTTACTGCGGGTGGGTTCTCGGCCGCCATGGCGGTTGTCACGGCGCTGAAAAACAGCAAGGGCGATGCCAGCGCCAACACCCTGATCAAGACCATGGAAGGCATGAGCTTCGACACGCCCAAGGGCAAGATGACCTTCCGCAAGGAAGATCACCAGGCGATGCAGAGCATGTACCACTTCAAGATCAAGGTGGACCCGGCCTTTGCCTGGGGCGTGCCCGAGCTGGTGCGCGAGATCAGGGCCGAAGAGATGGACGTGCCGATTCGCAACAAGCGCTAAAAAAACAAACCTCCGTTTCGGCTGAGCCTGGCTTGGCCTGTCGTGAGCCGTAGGGTGGGCCAAGCGCAGCGTGCCCACGGCATCGGAAGCTGCTCGTGCGCAGGAACAAGCGCTTGCAGGGTGGGCAAAGGCCATCGGGCCGTGCCCACGTGGATGGATGGTGGGCACGCTGCGCTTGGCCCACCCTACAACTACAACCGGGCTTTGCTGCTTGTCATGAATTCAGAAATTCTCAATAGTACGTTCCGGTTGCCGCGCTCCGCGCTGCGCCGCCCCCCCTTTTTTTTTGAGCTTCCACGTACATGCTTGAAACCAAACAACTCACGGTCCGTTTTGGCGGCCATGTGGCGGTAGCTGCTGTGTCATGCCGCTTTGCGCCCGGCACCTTGACCGCCATCGTCGGCCCCAACGGGGCCGGCAAGACCACTTACTTCAACCTCATCTCGGGGCAGCTCAAGGCCAGCTCGGGCAGCGTTTTCCTGAACGGCCGCAATCTGGCGGGTCTGAGTCCCTCAAGCCGAACCCGGGCCGGGCTGGGGCGTGCGTTTCAGTTGACCAATCTGTTTCCCAAGCTGTCGGTGCTGGAAAACGTGCGGCTGGCAGTGCAGGCGGCACGCTCC
>JAKFXU010000160.1 GCA_021731215.1 Rhodoferax sp. | reverse complement strand
GCCGTGACCGCCAACGGCAAAACCGTGGCCGAGAACTTCGCCGATGCGCAAAACTACAACACCGAAGTCATCAAGCCGCTGGGCGCACCGTTCAAGGACAAGGCCGGCATTGCCGTGTTGCGCGGCAACCTGGCGCCGCGTGGCGCGGTCATCAAACCCAGCGCCGCCACACCGGAACTGATGGTGCACAAGGGCCGTGCCGTGGTGTTCGAGAACATCGAGGATTTCCACGCCCGCATCGATGACGAGAACCTCGACATTGACGAAACCTGCGTCATGGTACTGAAGAACTGCGGGCCCAAGGGCTATCCCGGCATGGCGGAGGTGAGCAACATGCCGCTGCCGCCCAAAATTCTGCGGCGCGGCATTACCGACATGGTGCGCATCTGCGACGGCCGCATGAGCGGCACCGCCTACGGCACGGTGGTGCTGCACACCGCGCCCGAAGCCGCCGCCGGCGGGCCGCTGGCAGTGGTGCAAAACGGCGACCTGATCGAGCTCGATGTGCCGCAACGCAAGATCCACCTGCATGTGAGCGACGAGGAGCTGGCGCGTCGCCTGGCGAACTGGAAAGCACCCGAGCCGCGGATGACATCGGGTTACTGGAAGCTCTACATCGACCATGTGCTGCAGGCCGATGAAGGTGCTGATCTGGACTTCCTGGTCGGCCAGCGCGGCGCGTTTGTGCCACGCGACAATCATTGACGCAGGACGCCGTGAGCGCCTGGCCATGAAGCATCTGCTCGCTGTCGACTGGGGCACGTCCTCGCTGCGCGGTGCCTGGATGGATGCCGCGGGCCACGTCCTGGAACAGCGTACTTTTGCGCGCGGCATTCTGAGCGTTGCGCCGGGCGAATTTCCTGCTGTGTTCAAGGCCTGCTTTGGCGACTGGATGCAAACGCCCGGCGCTGTGTGCCTGATGTCGGGCATGGTGGGCAGCCGGCAGGGCTGGCTGGAAGCGCCCTACTGCGCGTGCCCGGCCGGGTTTGAAGCGCTCGCTGCACGCCTGGCATGGGTGGTGCCCGGCCGCGTGGGCGTTGTGCCGGGGCTCGCCTACGAAAACGAGGGCATACCGGACGTCATGCGGGGCGAGGAAACCCAGGTCTTCGGTGCCCTGCAACTGCTCGGTCTGCAAGACGCCGTGCTGGTGCTGCCGGGAACCCACAGCAAATGGGTGCGGCTGCAGACCGGCCGTATCCAGTCGTTCTCCACCTTCATGACCGGTGAGTTCTACGCCCTGCTGCGCCAGCACTCGATTCTGGCGCGCAGCATGCCGACCACCGATAACGAAGCCGGTGACGATGACCATGCTTTCCAGCAAGGTGTGGCGCTGGCGCTGCGCAGCACCAGCTTGCTGCACACGGCCTTCAGCACGCGCACCCTGTCGCTGTTCAAGCGCCTGCCGGCCAACGCACTGCCCAGCTATCTGTCCGGTCTGGTCATCGGCGAAGAATTGCGTGCCCAGACCCTGGAAGCCAACACCCGGGTGGTGATCATCGGCACTGAGGCATTGACCCGGCGCTACCAAAGCGCACTGGCCCTGCGGGCGGTAACGGCGCAACGAATCGGCGCGCAGGCAACGTGGGCCGGCCTGTGGGCCATTGCGCAAACGCTTGGATCCAACTTGTTGAAACCCGCATGAACAACGCACACCGAAAATTTGAAGCCGCACTGAGCCACCTTCCCCTGATCGCCATCCTGCGCGGTTTGCCGGCGCAGCAGGCGCTGGTGGTGGGCGAAGCCCTGACTAGCGCGGGCTGGCCCCTGATCGAAGTCCCCCTTAACTCACCCGATCCTCTAACCAGCATCGCCGCACTGGCCGGCAACTTTCCACAGGCCATGATCGGTGCCGGCACCGTGCTCACGCCGGACGATGTGCGCAATGTTCATGCGGCCGGCGGCCAATTGATCGTGTCACCCCATTTCAATCCGGCGGTGCTGCGCGAAGCCGTGCGCCTGGGCCTGGTGTGCCTGCCGGGCGTAATGACTGCCACCGAAGCTTTTGCAGCACTGGCGGCTGGCGCCAGCGGACTCAAGCTGTTTCCGGCGGAGATGATTTCCCCGGCCGTGGTCCGGGCACTGTGCGCCGTGCTGCCGGCAGGCACGCGACTGCTGCCAGTGGGCGGCATCACACCGGAGAATATGAGTAGCTACCTGGCTGCCGGTGCCACCGGCTTTGGTATCGGCTCGGCCCTTTACAGGCCGGCCATGGACGCCAAGCAGGTACAGGCCCATGCCCTGAGTTTTATTTCCGCCTGCCGTGTGCCGCCCCGGGCATGACTTGTTCGACAGAGTACCGGTGGGGGCGACTGGAGGTGCATCACAAACCGGCACCATACCGCTCCGACTGGAGAGCGAGATGATGAATGAGCTCTCAAACCGACTATGTCGGCCAACTATGACGAGCCGCCCCGTTCTAACGAATGAAAGGAACTTCTAAATTAAACCCACGAAGCTGCGCATAAAAGAAAACCCTCGTAACTCATTGAATTACAAGGGTTTATTTGGTAGGCGCAATTGGACTCGAACCAACGACCCCCACCATGTCAAGGTGGTGCTCTAACCAGCTGAGCTATGCGCCTGAAAACTATCCGAAGCCGCAAAGTATAGCAGCAATCGTTGCACGGCCGTGGCCACGTTCAGCAGAAAAATGAACCCGAAATAGATACGCCATAATTGACGTTTACGTCAACGTCAATTGTTTTTTGGAGATCAACATGGACATCGCAGGCAAAGTATTCATCGTCACAGGGGGTGCATCCGGTTTGGGTGAAGGCACCGCCCGCATGCTGGCGGCCAAGGGCGGCAAAGTGCTCATCGCCGACATGCAGGTCGAAAAAGGCGAGGCCATTGCCCAGCAGATTGGCGGCGCATTTGTCAAGTGCGACGTCAGCCAGGAGGCCGACGGCCAGGCGGTGGTGGCCAAGGCGCTGTCCATGGGCAAATTGATGGGTCTGGTCAATTGCGCCGGCATTGCGCCGGCCGAAAAAACGGTGGGCAAGAATGGGGCACACAACCTGGGCGTGTTCAGCAAATGCATCACCGTCAATTTGATCGGCAGCTTCAACATGATTCGCCTGGCGGCTGATGCCATGTGCAAGAACGAACCCGAGGCCACCGGCGAGCGCGGCGTGCTGATCTCGACCGCCTCGGTCGCCGCCT
>JAKFXU010000389.1 GCA_021731215.1 Rhodoferax sp. | reverse complement strand
GCGGATGGGTGGGTGAGCTAATCGGCGAGCGGCTGATGGAGTTGCTGGGCAGCCGCTCGCCGATTAGCTCACCCACCCATCCGCTGCCCGTTCCGATTCAAACTGCCGGTAGCACGGTTGAATTTGAGGCCATTAATTTCTGCTATCCGTCGCGACCGAATCAGGCCGCCTTGCGTGATTTCTCCTTGCGCGTTGAACCGGGCCAGACCGTGGCCATCGTCGGGCCCAGCGGCGCCGGCAAGAGCACGGTGTTTCAATTGCTGCTGCGTTTTTACGACCCGGCCTCGGGCCGCATTGTGCTCGATGGCGTGGCGACCCGCGACCTGGCTTTGCATGATTTGCGCCAGCGCATCGGCATCGTGCCGCAAGACGCGGTGATCTTCTCCAGCAGCGCGCTGGACAACATTCGCTACGGCCAACCCGATGCCAGCGACGCCGAAGTGAAAGCGGCAGCCCAGGCCGCCTTCGCCCACGAATTCATCAGCGCCTTGCCGCAAGGCTATGACACTTTTCTGGGCGAGCGCGGCGTACGCCTGAGCGGCGGCCAGCGCCAGCGCATTGCGATTGCGCGCGCCATGCTCAAGAACCCGCCGCTGCTGCTGCTCGACGAGGCCACCAGCGCGCTCGACGCCGAAAGCGAGCGCATGGTGCAGGCAGCGCTGGAGTCGGCCATGAAGGGCCGCACCACGCTGGTCATTGCGCACCGGCTGGCAACGGTGCAGCAGGCCGACCGCATCATCGTGCTGGATCACGGCAAGCTGGTCGAGCAGGGCACGCACGACTCGCTGGTGGCGGCCAACGGCGTGTACGCCCGGCTGGCCGCGCTGCAGTTCATGGATTGAGGCTTCCCTTCCCCCGCCGCCGGGGGTCTTGCTTATTAGTTGCATAGCTAACCAATTGACGCTATCATCGCGCCATGTTCGACCACTGCCTCTACTTCAACACCACCGCGCTGGCGCGTGTGGTCGAGCGCGAGTGGGCGGCTGCCTTCAAGCCTTTCGGGCTGACGCCGCCGCAGGGCTTCCTGCTGCGTTTGGTGCTGGCGCGGCCCGGCCTGTCGCAGCACGAACTGGCGACGGAGCTGACCATCGCGCGGCCCACCGCCACGCGGCTGCTGGACGGGCTGCAGACCCTGGGCCTGGTCGAGCGCCGGGATGCAGAACACGATGCGCGTCACTGGGCGGTGTTTCCCACACCGGCGGCACAAAAGATCCACGCCGACCTCAACGCGGCCAGCGGCGAGGTCACCCGGCGCATCCAGCGCCAGATAGGAAAGGAGAACTTCACCGACACCGTCAGCAAGGTACGCGGCGTCTGCTCTGCCCTCAAATGAGCTGGTCCTTTTTTTAATCCAGATAGTTGCATAGCTAACCATTTTACCACTCAAGCCTTTCACAAGGAGCCCTCATGCCCATCCTCAACGTCAAGATCAGCCAGCCCGCCAGTGCCGCCCTCACCGAGGCGGTGTCCGAAACCCTGCTGGAGCTGACCACACGCATTCTGCGCAAGAAGCGCGAACTCACGGCCATCACGCTGAGCTACGTGCCGCCCGAGCAGTGGGTGGTCGGCGGCAGCATACTCGCGGCCCAGGGCAAGAACAGCTTTTACTTCGACATCAAGGTGGTGGACGGCACCAACACCAAGGACGAAAAAGCGCAGTACATCGCCGAATGTTTCGCCGCCTTTGGCAAGCTGCTCGCGCCGCTGCACGAGGAAAGTTATATCCATGTGCAGGATGTGCGGGCCGAAGCCTATGGTTTCGGCGGCCTGACGCAGGAATACCGCTACATCAAGGCGAAACCCTGAGCGCAAGGTTATGCATTGATTGCATATCGTTGCAGCAAGCTGGCCTTGGACAGGCCGGAGCCATCGTCCTAAGCTGTCGCACATCGAATCTTCACCAGGAGTTTTCCATGTCCTCAGCTTCCAGCCCCGCCGCCGCGTCAGGCGTCCATCCCCTGCCCTCCTACCTGCAGGCCGACCAGCTCGGCCCCTGGGGCAACTACCTGCAGCAGGTGGACCGGGTGATTCCGCACCTGGGCAGCCTGGCGCGCTGGGCCGAAACCCTCAAGCGCCCGAAACGCATCCTGATTGTTGATGTGCCCATCCACATGGATGACGGCACGGTGGCGCATTTCGAGGGCTACCGGGTGCAGCACAACGTTTCGCGCGGCCCCGGCAAGGGCGGCGTGCGTTTCCACCAGGACGTGACCCTGTCCGAGGTGATGGCGCTGTCGGCCTGGATGTCGATCAAAAATGCCGCGGTCAACGTGCCTTACGGCGGCGCCAAGGGCGGCATCCGCGTCGACCCGAAGAAACTCTCGCGCGGTGAACTCGAGCGCATGACCCGCCGCTACACCAGCGAGATCGGCATCATCATCGGCCCCAACAAGGACATCCCGGCGCCCGACGTGAACACCAACGAGCAGATCATGGCCTGGATGATGGACACCTACTCGATGAACACCGGCTCGACCTCGACCGGCGTGGTCACCGGCAAGCCGGTGGACCTGGGCGGCTCGCTGGGCCGGCGCGAAGCCACCGGCCGCGGCGTCTTCACCGTGGGCGCGGAAGCGGCCAAACACATCGGCCTGGACATCAGCACCGCGCGTGTGGCGGTGCAGGGTTTCGGCAATGTGGGCGGCGTGGCCGGCAAGCTGTTTGCCGAGGCCGGCGCGCGCATCGTCGCGGTGCAGGACCATGGCGGCACGATTTACCGCGAGGCCGGCCTGGACGTGCCTTCACTGCTCAAACATGTGGCCGAGACCGGCAGCGTCGGCGGCTTCGCGCAGGCTGAAACCCTGGCTGACGACAAATTCTGGGACGTCGAGTGCGAGATCCTGATCCCCGCCGCGCTGGAGCAGCAGATCACCCGGGACAACGCGGGCCGCATCAAGGCACGCATGGTGATCGAGGGCGCCAACGGCCCGACCACGCCCGAGGCCGATGACATCCTGCAGGAGCGCAACATCCTGGTGCTGCCCGACGTGATCGCCAACGCCGGCGGCGTGACGGTCAGTTATTTCGAGTGGGTGCAGGATTTTTCGAGCTTCTTCTGGGACGAGGCCGAAATCAACGCCCGCCTGGTGCGTATCATGAAGGAAGCTTTTGCCGGTGTCTGGCAGGTATCGCAGGACCACAAGGTCAGCCTGCGCACGGCGACGTTTATC
>JAKFXU010000183.1 GCA_021731215.1 Rhodoferax sp. | reverse complement strand
CTCTGGGGCGATCGCCAACGGGATTTCGAAGTGGAAGGTGCTGCCATGCCCCAATTGGCTCTCCAGCCGCAATTGTCCACCCATTAGTTCGACCAGGCGCTTGCAAATGGACAGGCCCAGGCCGGTGCCGCCAAAGCGCCGGGTGGTGGAGGCTTCGGCCTGCGAGAAGCCGTCAAAAATGTGGGCCTGGTTTTCTGGCGCGATGCCGATGCCGGCGTCGTGCACCGCCACCTGGAGCACCACTTGATGCGCCAGCCGCTGGGCCACCTGCAGCCGTATCACGACCTCGCCCCGGGCGGTAAATTTGATGGCATTGCCGCCCAGGTTGATCAGCACCTGCTGCAGGCGCATGGCGTCGCCAATCAGGCGCCGGGGAATGGACGGATCGACGTCGAACAGCACCTTCACCGGCTTGGCCCCGACGTTGGCCGCCAGGATGACCGACAGGTTGCTCATCACCTTCTCAATCTGAAACGGGTGCAGGTCGAGCGCCATCTTGCCGGCTTCGACCTTGGAGAAGTCCAGAATTTGGTTGATGAGACCCAGCAGCGATTGTGCGGCGCCCTCGGCCTTGCTGGCATAGTCGAGCTGGCGCGGGCTTAGCGTGGTGTTTTGCAGCAGCTTGAGCATGCCCAGAATGGCGTTCATCGGGGTGCGGATTTCATGGCTCATGTTGGCCAGAAACTGGCTTTTGGCGCGTGACGCTTCCTCGGCCACCGCGGTGGCGTTCTTCAGTGCCGTGATGTCGGCGTAGGTGGTGACGAAGCCGCCACCCGGCATCGGTGCCCCGCGCACTTGCAGCGTCACGCCGTTGGCGCGCTGGCGCTCGAACTGATGGGGTTCGGAGTGGCGGGCCCGTCTGACAATGGCGCTGATCAGGCGCTGCGGGTCGCCCGCGCCATACTCGCCGCGCAGGGCGTTGAAGCGGATGATGTCCTCGAACGTCGTCACCGGGCCGGCAAACAGGGCATCCGGCAAATCAAGCAGGGCGCGAAACAGCGGGTTCTCCGCCACCAGGTTCAGATCGCTGTCGACCGCACTCAAGCCCACCGGGATGTGGGCCAGGATGTTTTTCATCAGCTCATTTTTCTGGCGGATTTCGTCTTCGAGCTGGTGCCGCTCGGTCACGTCCTGAAAGATGCCCACCAGCCGTATTTGCTGGCCGTCCTGGTAATCGGCTTCACCGGCGCTGCGAACCCAGATGGCTCGTCCGGTGGCGGTAATGAGCGGCAACTCCAGGTCCCAGGGTTTGCCAGTCCGGGTCGCCGCTTCGATCGCGCTCTGGATCACCGGTCTGGCCTCGGGCGCGTAGCAGGCAATGACTTCGTCAAGTTGGGGCTTGAAGCCGGCTGGGACGTCATGAATGCGGCAGGTTTGCTCCGACCAGGTGATATCGCCTTGCCGCAGGTCAAGCTGCCAGCTCCCCAAACCGGCAATCAGACCAGCGCGCCGCAGAAAGGCCTCGCTGTCGCGCAGGCTCAACTCCGATTGCTGGAGCAGCAGCTCGGACTCTTTGCGTTGCGTGATGTCCAGATCGGTCCCCACCATCCACTCTGGCCTGCCGTCGGCGCTGCGCGAGAGCAGTTTGCCGCGGGCCTGGCGCCAGACCCAGTGACCGGCCTTGTGCCGAACCCGAATTTCGGCTTCGTAGTAGTCGCTCTGCCCCGAGCAATGCTGTTGCCGGCGCTGGCGCGCGATGGCCAGATCATCCGGATGAACCAGCGTGCGCCAGACCTGCGTGCTCAAGGGGCTGAGTTCTTGCGGGGTGTAGCCAATCAACTCGGCCCAGCGCGGGCTGAAAATGATCTCGCGGGTTTGCAGGTTCCATTCCCAGGTGCCGGCCAGGGTGCCGTCCAGAATGTTTTGCAGACGCTCACGCTGATGCGCCAGGTCAGCCGTCATGGCGCCGGCCAGGGCCTCGGCGCGGCTGCGCCCGCGCGCCAGCAACCAGATCGTGACGGCCAATAAAAAACTCAAAAGGGTGCCACCGGCCGCCAGCAGCCAGGGCGTCGTCTGGTTGACAGACGCTTGCAGCTTGGGGCCGCAGCGGGCATGCACGGTCAAGACCCGTCCGCCAATCGGGAACTGGCGCAAACTTTGAAACGGGTGCCTGAAATCGTCCTTTGCCGTGCCGGAACCCGATGTTTGCGTCAAGGGCTGGCGGGTATCGAACAGCCGGGTGCCGTCTGAGCCTGCCGGTCCATCGAAAATCTCAAAATCGACCCGGCCCTGGGTTGAGCTCGCTGTCGCCGCCATGATTTTGTCGATCAGGATGGATGAATACATCAGGCCCAGCAGCGTGGCTTGGCGCTCTGCCGGTGATTCGGGCTGTTTGCCTTGTTGGTAGACCGGCAGCAGGTAGAGCAAGCCGGGGTGAGTCAGTCCGTCCTGCTCCAGGGTGATGGCGCCCGACAGCGTGGGCGTGCCCGTTCTGACCGCCCGTTCGATCGCCTCGCGCTGGACCGCCTCTGATCCCGCGTCCAGTCCCGGGGTCACGCGTTTGCTGGTCAGCGATTCAAAGAACTTGACAACATAAAGGTCAGCGGCATCGCCTGTGCTGGTGACCGCAAAGTCAGGCGCCTGGTCGGCGCGCTCGGCGCGGACAAAGGCGTCCAGGTCGGCACGCCTGACGCGCTCAATGAAGCCGAAGCCCTGTACCCCAGGGAACTCCACGGCCGTGGCTCTTGACTCGATAAAAGCCCGAAACGCGGCCCGTTTCACGCTCTGGTTGGCGGCGTACAAACCGCGGCCACCCTTGAGGGCAAACAGCGGTCGTTCAAACTGGGTTTGAATGTCTTGTTCGAGCCGATCAATCTGATGGTTGAATTGCTGCCGGACATCCGACGCAATCGCTTGCTCGACTTCGCGCACGCCCCAGGCGGTCAGCGCCAGCCCCAACAGCAACACCAGAAGCGCCCACAGCAGGGGCTGGCGCTGTTGCGCCACGCGCCAGCCTGCCGAGAGTAATCCGTCCGTTGTCTGACGCATGAGCCATCCCGTTATCCATTTTTGTGGTCGCAGTGTAAACGCCGGCCGCTGGACGGGCGTCCATGCCCTGGACGTCGGGTTCAAACTGAGGTGGCGTGTTCTGCTGGTTTTCTATGGCTCGGGGTTGCTCCCCCACTCTCCCCAACCCTCTCGCCCCGCCGGGCGAGAGGGAGCTAACTGCCACATTGGGTCTGGTGC
>JAKFXU010000186.1 GCA_021731215.1 Rhodoferax sp. | reverse complement strand
CACAAAGCAAAATCCCGGTCTCAGGCGACATCGAAGACCTGAAGTTTTGAAGACTCATTGCTACTCAAATAACAGGAGACAAATATGACTTTGACCCACCCAACACGCAGCAGCCGGCGTGACGTTTTGCGGCTAGCTGCCGCCAGCCTGGCCAGCAGTTCGCTGCTGGGGCAGGCACAGGCCCCTTGGCCGACCAAGCCGGTGACCGTGATCGTCCCCTTTCCGGCTGGAGGCGGCACCGACGCCTTTGCGCGGCCGCTGTCGGCGCAGTTTGCCAAACTGACGGGTAAACAGCTCATCATCGACAACCGCGGTGGCGCTGGTGGCACCGTGGGGGCTAGCATGGCCGCCAAAGCCCCGCCCGATGGCTACACGCTGTTCATGGGGGCGGTGCATCACGCCATTGCACCGTCGATGTATCCGAAGCTGGATTACGACATTGAAAAAGACTTTGTGCCGCTGGCCCTGCTGGCCAACGTGCCGCAGGTGCTGGTGGTCAACCCGAAGCTGGTGCCGGGCGACTTCAAGGATTTTCTGGCGCAGGTGCGCAAACAACCGGGTCGCATGAATTACGCATCGGCTGGCAGCGGGACCTCGCATCATCTGGCGGGCGAGTTGTTCAAGCTGCAGACGCAAACCTTTATTACCCATATTCCTTACCGTGGCGCCGGGCCGGCTTTGGGCGACCTGATCGCTGGCAACGTAGAGATGATGTTCGATGGCCTGGGCTCGTCGGCGGCGCACATCAAAGGCGGGCGCATCAAGGCACTCATGGTGTCGGGTCCCAAGCGCAACCCGGCGTTCCCGGATGTGCCGTGTGCCGCCGAGCTGGGTTTGCCCGACTACACCGTTTCCACCTGGTATGGTTTGTGGGCCCCCAAGGGGGCACCGGCTGATGCGCAGGCGCGTATTGTGGATGAAGTCCGCCGGGCTTTAGCGACCGACGAACTCAAAGCCATCTGGGCCAGCAACGGCGCCGAGCTTGGCAACCTGACCCCGGCGCAGTTTGGCAATTTTGTCAGCGCTGAGGTCAAGCGCTGGGCTGGGGTAGTCAAGACCTCTGGCGCCAAGCTGGACTGAGTGCCCGGTTCAGCCATGCAGGGATGCATCCAGTTGGAATCGCGCTCGGGTGTGGCGCGCGTCACCATCAGTCATCAGCCCAAGTTCAATGCCATGTCGCGCACCATGTGGCGCGAGCTGCGCTCTGTTTTCCAGAACATTCAGCGTAGCGCCGAGCTGCGCTGTGTGGTGATTGCGGGCGAGAATGGAAATTTTTGTGCCGGCGGCGATATCTCGGAATACGCTGACTTCCGGTTTCAGGAGGCCAGCCTGCGCGATTTCCACGAAAACGAGGTCTGGGGTGGTTTGCAGGCCATGCTGGACTGCGACCTGCCGATCGTGGCGCAGATTGAAGGCAACTGCATGGGCGCGGGGATCGAGATTGCCAGTTGCTGCGATATCCGGCTGGCCAGTGAGTCGGCCCGATTTGGCGCCCCCATCGCCCGCCTCGGATTCCCCATGGCGCCGCGCGAGGCGGCCTTGGTGGCGCGGGAAGCGGGCCTGCTGACGGTGCGCCAGATGCTGCTCGAAGCGGCGATTTTCAGCGCCAGCGCCATGCAGGGCGCGGGCTTCCTGAGCCGGGTATTGGCGCCGGCGCAACTGGCCGCCGAGGTGGAGGCGACCGCGCTGCGGATCACGGCGCTGGCACCGCAGGCCGCCAGGCTCAACAAGCAGACCTTGCGCGCGCTGGCCGCACCAGCAGCGCTGCTCGATCGTGCACAGCATGCCAATGAAGCAAGGGCTGCCAAAGTCGATAAAACCTATGCGTACGCCGACAGCGCGGAACACCGGGAAGGCATCCAGGCTTTTTTGGAAAAGAGAAAACCCGCGTTTTGAATGCCGGGCCACCCTTATGCGTATGGCCTCGATCGACCCATTTCATTTCCCTGCCATGCACATGCAAAATATTCACCCCCCGCTCAACGCCAATCTGTTCGCGGCACTGCGCGCCGCCTTCCCCCAAGACCTGGACGCTGTAGCGATTGAGACCGACAACGGCCTGTTTTATTCCTGGCGCGACCTGGAGCGGGCCAGCGCCATGCTGGCCAATTTGCTGGCGTCGCTGGACCTGCCCGCCGGTGCCCGCATTGCGGTGCAGGTGGAAAAGTCGGTCGAAGCCATGCTGCTGTACCTCGCTACCTTGCGCGCTGGTTTTGTGTTTTTGCCGCTCAACACCGCGTACCAAAGTGCCGAGATCGAATATTTCATTGGCGATGCCGAACCGGCGGTGGTGGTGTGCAGCGCTAAAAATTTTGGCTGGGTCAGCAAAATCGCCTTCAAGGCCGGCACCCAATACGTGTTCACGCTCAATGAAGACCGAACCGGCTCCCTGCTGGAGCGGGCCGCGCCTTGTTCTGATCAGCATGGGGTGGCGCACAAAGAGGCCGATGATCTGGCCGCCATCCTCTACACCAGCGGCACCACCGGTCGCAGCAAAGGCGCGATGCTAAGCCACGGCAACCTGTTGAGCAACGCGCGGGTGCTCAAAGACTATTGGGGCTGGAGAAGTGCAGAGGAGGGCGGCGACGTGCTGATTCATGCGCTGCCGATCTTTCATGTGCATGGTTTGTTCGTCGCCCTGCACGGGGCGCTGCTCAACGGCAGCAAAATGATCTGGCTGGGCAAATTCGATTCCAAGCTGGTGCTTCAAAAGCTGCCCGAGGCCACCGTGTTCATGGGTGTGCCCACGCTCTATGTGCGCCTGCTGGCCGAACCGGGCCTGACGGCCGACTCCGCGCGCCACATGCGGCTGTTCATTGCCGGTTCGGCGCCCTTGTTGATCGAGACCTTCCAGGCCTGGCAGGGTAGAACCGGCCACACCATTCTGGAGCGTTACGGCATGAGCGAGACCGTGATGCTCACCTCCAACCCCTATCACGTCGCCCAGGGTGAGCGGCGCGGCGGTACCGTCGGTTTCCCGCTGCCGGGCGTCCGTCTGCGGGTGGTGGATGACGCCGGCCAGCCGGTGACGACCGGAACCGTCGGCGCCATCGAGGTCAAGGGCCCGGGTGTGTTCAGTGGCTACTGGCGCATGCCGGAGAAAACTGCGGAAGAATTCACGCCCGATGGCTACTTCAAGACCGGCGATGTGGGACGCATTGATGCGCTGGGCTATGTGACGATCGTGG
>JAKFXU010000099.1 GCA_021731215.1 Rhodoferax sp. | reverse complement strand
TTGGCGGCCATTTTTGCCCTTCTTCGTTGTCCATAGCCCAAGCTATGGACGCCTCAGTCAGGACAAAACTGCCTCGCCACTGCATCCACCTACCCTCCAAACCCCAATGGACAATCTGGGATAACAGTGGAATCTGGCCTCAATCCGCCCCCCGCTCAAAGCCACGGACCACCAGGCCGTGAATTTGCACCTTCGGCCACGTCGTCAGCGAGATTCAAGTCGATAGGTTCGTCAACTATCCCGGCATCAGGCACACCCGTTCGGGCTTTAGTCAGAGCGCACGCAAAGGCACACCCAACTGGCGCAGATAGCTCGCCACTTCGGGGCTGAGCGCACCGCCAACGCGGGCCTGCTCGGCCCACTCGGCGGCACTGGCGGTTTGTCCCTGGACCGCCAGCGACACCGCCGCGCCCAGCATCCAGCGCGGCTCGTCCGGTCGCAGCTTCAACGCTGTCAGATAGGCCGCAACCGACTCCGCGTGCCGCCCCAGGCGCTGCGCCGCGTTGCCCCGCAGCGCCCAGACATCGGCCGAACCGGACAAGGCCGGCTCCAGCCGTGTCAAGGTCTCCAGCGCCTGGCTGACCCGACCCTCGGCCAGTTCCATGCGCGCCAGTTCGCGCGCCAGCAAGACCAGTGCCGCTTGGTTGGCAGCCGCCGTGCCGGCCAGATCGGAGCGCTCGGCGCTAGCCAGTGCCTGGCGCAGCAGATCCATCGCCGCCTGGTGCGAGCCCGCGCTCCACAGCCGCTGCGCCTGGGCCAAGGCCTCCAGCGCCGGCGGCTGGCGCGCCGGGCCGGGCGGCAGCGCAGGGGTGCCGCCCGGCCCTGAAGTTGACAGATTCACCGGCGCAGCAGCCTGCTGCGCCAGCGCGGCCGGAACTGCCGCCGCCGCTGGCACTGCCAGCGGCGCTTTCAACGGGGCCGGCTTGGGGCTGGGATCAGCCGCCACCGGCGCCGGCTTGGCCGCGCTCGCCGTGGCCAGTAACTCTGGTAGAAGCGGGGCAGCGGCGGCACTCAGGGGCATAACGCTGGCTGTTGCCACCGCAGTTTCAGTTGCCGCTGGCGTCGCCACCGCGGCCACCGGCTGGGCCGCAATCGCCGGGGCCAGACTGGCTGGTTCCAGCGGGCGCGGCGCCGCTACGCCTTGCTTCAGATACCACCAGCCGGCCAGCGCGCCAGCACACACGATGAGCGTCGTCGCCATCAGCACACCGGCCCGCGGCCAACCCAGCCAGCGCCGGCCATGGCCGGCGTCATGCACCACCCGCGTGCCACCCGCCACATCCGGGCGCGACTCTGGCGCTTGGGCGGTGCTGACGGCCGCCGTCTGCCGGCTGTCCAGGTCACGCAACATTTTGTTGATCACACTCACCGCCATCCTCCGCCGCCATCATGCTGAACCTGTTTGGCTACCGCGTGCTGGGTCGCGCGCCGCTTGTCGCGCCACGCCTGCTGCCAACGCCGCCACCACGACGGCGCTGCCCGCACACCCGGCGTATCGGCGGCGGCGATGCGCACATGGCGCAGGCTGACGCGGTGTTGGTTCTCGCCATAGGCCAGCATCAGACACTTGTGCGCCAATATGTTCACCAACCGTGGCACGCCGCGGCTGAAATCTGCAATAGCGCGCGCCGCGTCCAGCTCGAACACCTGAATATCGGTGGCCTCGCTGGCGGCCGCCGTTGCCAGCCGATGCGCCAGATAGGCCGGCACCCGCTGCGCCGGCATCGGCCCCAGGTATTCGCTGAACGTGATGCGTTGCAACAACTGGCGGATGTCAGGGCGCGCCAGTTTCTCGTCGAGCTCGGGCTGCCCGAGCAACACCAGTTGCAGCAATTTGCGCTTTTCCGTCTCCAGATTCGACAACAGGCGCAGACTCTCGACCGTGCGCAGCGGAATCGCCTGCGCCTCGTCAATGCACACAATCACCCGGCGCCCGGCCGCTGCGTGGCGCAACAGGCAGTCACGCAGCGCATTGAGTACCTTGTGCCGGCCCAAGGGCGGCGCCACCTCAATATCCAACTCATGGATCAAGGCCATCAGCAGATCATCGGGCCCCATGTCCGGGTTGGGTATGTAGGCCGTGACGCACTCGCCCTGCAGCGTCTTGAGCAGTTGGCGGCATAACACGGTCTTGCCGCAACCGACCTCCCCCACAATTTTCAGAAAACCCTCGCCGCTGCGCAGCGCCACCAGCAGCATGTTGAGCGCGCCCTGGGCGCCTTCATGCGGATAGAAAAAGGCACTGTCGGGCGTGATCGAGAACGGGGCCTCACGCAGCGAGAAATGCCGGGCATACATCACTGCGGCAGGCTCTTGGACCTGCTCTCCTGCAGCGTGCCGTCGATGCGAATGACGCGGGCGCGCACCGCCTCCATGTCATCGAGCGCGGCACGGCTGCGCCGGGTTTGGGCGTCCCAGTCCTGCGCGGTGCGGATGATGGTGGGCTTGATCAGCACCACCACTTCCTTTTTGCGCCCGCTGTTGGCCTTGTTGCCCAGCAGGCTGGAGAAGAAGGGAACATCGCTGGTGCCCGGCAAGCCCGATGAGCGGCGATTGGATTCAATCTGCATCAAACCGCCAATGGCCACAATATTGCCGTCCTGCACCCGCACCAGCGTATCGGTCTCATTGACACTGCTCGACGCCAGCGGCAAGCGGTAATTGCCGGCACTGCCGAGGTCAATCTGCTTGGTTTTTTCGGTCACCGTGGTGACCGAGGGATGAACGTGCAGCATGATGTTGCTGCCATCATCAATCTGCGGCGTGACGTCGAGCGAAATACCGGAAAAGAACGGCGTCAGCGTGAGCGTGGGCAGGGTGGTACTGCCGGTCGAACCGGTGCTGGAACTGGTGGTGGTAGCGCTCGATACATTGGTCACGAAAAAATCTTCTGCGCCGACTTTCAGCACCGCCTTCTGGTTGTTCAGGGTGGCAATGCGCGGACTCGAGAGAATCTGCACATCGCCCTGGGTCTCCAGAAAGCCGAGCACGGCCTGAAAGCCATCCCTGGCAAAGGCCAGTCCGAACAGGCCGGCGCCCGCCCCCGGCAACGCAACGCCGTCGGCCAACAGGGACGCCGCACCAGCAGCGAAACCCGGCAGGCCAGCCTGCACACCACTGACCAGCGTGTTGCTGCCGGTATTGCCGCTGATCACCCCAAAGGCGCCGGTGGCGCCGCCGCCATTTCTCAGCGC
>JAKFXU010000237.1 GCA_021731215.1 Rhodoferax sp. | reverse complement strand
AGGGCGGCCAGCCGCTCGGGGCTCAGTTCATGCTGGGGCAGCAGCCAGCCGGCGCCCTGCTCGACCAGAAAGCGGGCGTTGCGGGTCTGGTGATCGTCCACCGCGAACGGGAACGGCACGAACAGGGCCGCGGCACCCACTGCCGCCAGCTCGGTCACGGTACTGGCACCGGCGCGGCAGAGCACCAGATCGGCCTGCGCAAAGGCTTGCGCGGTGTCCTCGATAAAGGGCGTGAGTTGCGCCGCCACGCCAGCGGCGGCGTAGTTGGCGCGCAGGGCGTCGATCTGCTGGGCGCCGCTCTGGTGCAGCACCAGCGGGCGCTGCGCTGGCGCGATCAGCGCCAGCGCGCGTGGCACGATGTCGTTGAGGGCGCGCGCGCCCAGACTGCCGCCCACCACCAGCAAACGCAGCGGCCCGCTGCGCCCGGCAAAGCGGACCGCCGGCGCCGGGCCGCCGATGAAGGCAGGGCGCAAGGGGTTGCCGACCCAAAGCCCTTTTTTCAGCACATCAGGAAAGGCGGTGAAAACTCGTTTTGCCATGACAGCGAGCACCCGGTTGGCCAGGCCGGCCACCGAATTTTGTTCGTGCAAAACCAGCGGCTTGCCCAGCAGCACGCTCATCAGCCCGGCCGGAAACGTGATGTAGCCGCCCAGCCCCAGCACCACATCGGGCTGAACCCGGCGCAGCACCCGCACACTTTGCCAGCAAGCGCGCAGCAGGCGCAGCGGCAGCAGGACCAGCGCGGCGCGGCCCTTGCCGCGCAGGCCCGAAAAATCGATCGCTTCAAACGCAAAACCCTGGGCCGGCACCAGGCTGCTTTCCATGCTCGGGCGCTCCGCGGTGCCGCTGCCGCCCAGCCAGTGCACACGCCAGCCGCGCTCGCGCAAGGCCTGCGCCACGGCCAGTCCGGGAAAAATATGACCGCCGGTGCCGCCGGCCATGATCAGTGCAGTTCTGTGAGCGTTCATAGCCGGCCTCCGTGCATCAGCACGCGGTTCTCGTGGTCGATGCGCAGCACCACCGCCAGCGCCACCAGGTTGACCAGAATGGCCGAGCCGCCATAGCTCATCAAGGGCAGGGTCAGGCCCTTGGTCGGCAGGGCGCCCAGGTTCACGCCCATGTTGATGAAAGCCTGAAAACCCATCCAGATGCCCACGCCCTGCGCCACCAGGCCGGCAAACACCCGGTCCAGCGCAATCGCCTGGCGGCCAATGTGCATCAGGCGCCGGGTCAACCAGAGGAACAGGCCAATCACGCAGACCACGCCCACCAGCCCGAACTCTTCACCAATCACCGCCAGCAGGAAATCGGTATGGGCCTCGGGCAGCCAATGCAGTTTCTCCACGCTGCCGCCCAGACCGACGCCAAAAATCTCACCACGCCCGATCGCGATCAAAGAGTGGGTGAGCTGATAGCCCTTGCCCAGCGCATTGGACGCGCTCCAGGGGTCGAGATAGGCAAAAATGCGCTCGCGCCGCCACTCGCTGGCCGCAATCATCAGGCCGAAGGCCACCACCAGCACGGTGGCGATCAGAAAAAACATGCGGGCGTTGACGCCGCCCAGAAACAGGATGCCCATGGCGATCACGGCGATCACCATGAAGGCGCCCATATCGGGCTGGGCCAGCAGCAACACGCCGACCACCGCCACCGCCGCACCCATCGGCAGCACGGCGCGAAAAAAGCGCTCCTTGACGTCCATCTTGCGCACCATGTAATCAGCCGCGTACAGCAGCACGGTGAACTTGGCCAGTTCGGACGGCTGAAAGCTCATGGGGCCGACCGAAATCCAGCGGCGCGCACCGTAAACCACTTTGCCGACACTCGGAATCAACACCAGCGCCAGCAGGATCAGCGACAGCACAAACAGCCACGGCGCTGATTTTTCCCAGGTCGCCACCGGAACCTGAAACGCCAGCAGCGCAACGACAAAGGCAATCACCAGCCAGAGCGCATGGCGCGTCAGGAAATAGGTGGGGGTGTAGTTGGCGAAACGCGGATTTTGCGGCATCGCAATCGAGGCCGAATAGACCATCACCAGCCCCCACGCCAGCAGCGTCACGGTGACCCAGAGCAGCGCCTGGTCAAAGCCGCGCTCACGCGTTGGCACGCTGCCGGTGGCGGCGCGCCGCGTGGCCCCCAGGCGCACCGGCAATAGATCGCCCAGCGGGCCGCCCCGGCTGGCGAGCCAGGCGCCAAAACGCTGGGTCAAGCCGCTCACGGCGCGCCCTCCGGTGCGTCGGCGTCGGCGAGCGCGTTGACCGCGGCGCAAAAAACGCGCGCGCGGTGCTCGTAGTTGTCAAACATGTCAAAGCTGGCGCAGGCCGGCGACATCAACACCGCATCGCCGGCATGGGCGCGGGCGTTGGCCAGCGCCACCGCCTGCGCCATCGAGGCGGCGTCCACCAGCGGCACCCCGGTGTCGGCCAAGGCGGTGCGAATCTGCGCCGCGTCGCGCCCGATCAGGACCACGGCGCGGGCGTAGCGCGCCACGGCTGGCGCCAGCGGCGTGAAGTCCTGGCCCTTGCCCTGGCCGCCCATGATGGCCACCACCTTGCGCTCCAGCCCCAGGCCGGTGAGAGCGGCCACGGTGGCGCCAACATTGGTGCCCTTGCTGTCGTCAAAGAATTCAACTTCATTGAAGACGCCGATGGACTCGACCCGGTGCGGCTCGCCGCGGTATTCGCGCAGGCCATAGAGCAGCGGACCCAGCGCGCAGCCGGCCGCGCTGGCGAGGGCCAGCGCCGCCAGCGCATTGACCGCGTTGTGGCGCCCGCGGATGCGCAAGGCATCGGCCGGCATCAGACGCTGCAGATGCAGCTCTTGCTGCGGACCCTTTCTCTTTTTGAGGGTTTCGTCGGCTTCCAGCGCGCGCACCAGCCACACCATGCCATTGACCTCTTCCAGGCCAAAGTCGCCCGAGCGCTGCGGCAGGTCGGCGCCAAAGGTCACGTGCGGGCGCACCCAGGGCTGCTGGCGCTTGATGGGGATCGATCCGGAACGTTTCGCCCCCACGCTTGCAACTTCGTTTGCTGCGCTGCCCCCCGAGGGGGCCTTCGCGCCTTGGGGCGGCCCGGCGGCGCTCACCATCCCCATCACCAGCGGGTCTTCGCGATTGAGCACCATCAACCCGTGCTGGCCAAAAATATGGGCCTTGGCGTCCACGTACGCCTGCATCGAACCGTGCCAGTCCAGATGGTCCTGCGTGATGTTGAGCAC
>JAKFXU010000317.1 GCA_021731215.1 Rhodoferax sp. | reverse complement strand
GTTTTGGTGTTTTGACCAGTCGTTTGCCAAAGTTGCGGTGATACGGGGGCAAGCGCATGGCGAGATAGCTGGTCTCCAATACCGATAACCACTGTCGCGCCGTCACCGCCGAAATACCGCAATCCGCACCCAGGGCGGCCAGATTGAGCAACTGACCTGAGCGCGCCGCACACATGCGTACAAAGCGCTGGAACTGGCTTAAGTCGCGCACCGCCACCAGTTGACGTACGTCACGCTCCAGATAGGTGGCGACATAGTTGGGGAACCAGTCGTTGGGCGCGAGCGTGCGGTCGTACAGCGCCGGGTAGCCACCCTTGAGCAGCAGCGTGTTCAGCTCTTGCGGCAGGTGCGCCTTTGCGAGTTCTGCGCCCGACAGGGGCAGCAGCTCCACCCTGCCCACGCGTCCGGCCAGGCTCTGCGCGATACCTGCCATCAGGTCAAACCGGGCCGAGCCGGTGAGGATGAAGTCACCCATGCGAGCGCGCTCGTCCACCACCTGTTGCAACCACGACAGCAACGCCGGACAACGTTGTACCTCGTCCAGAATCGCCCCTTCACCAAAGCGCGCCAGAAAGCGCCTCGGGTCGGTTTGGGCAAACTCGCGTTCTTCAGGGTTTTCCAGCGAGACATAGGGCTTGCTTCCAAACATGGCCCGTGCCAACGTGGTCTTGCCGGACTGGCGCGGGCCGGTGATGGCCAACACGGGAAAGCCTTGGGCCAGACGCCCAAGGGTGAGAGCTGCTTGGCGCGGGATCATTTTACAAATCGAAAATTGAAATTTACTTTTGCAAGTATAGCGAGCCCGTTCGCACTTGATTGGCCGTGGTCCATTCGACCGACCACGGTCGGCGCGCATCGATGCCCGTCCGGCCTCGACCTTGCGGCGCAGGAAATCGTCATATTCCCTGGCTTCAAACTGTCGAGTTCCAAGAAGCGGGCAAGTTCAGTGCCTCCTCCTGGTGCTGCTCCGGTGCAAGCTCCGACCTTTGATTTGGCGTTGCCGGTGCCAAAAGACAAACTCGTTTCTTTATCCTGAAATAAAAAAGGCCCCTCGGGGCCTTTTTCACGCGTTGGTAAGCTGCAATCGTTTCTCTATGTGCTCGATGCGTTCTGACATTCGGTCAAAGCTCACTTGTTGCTGTGCAATGCTTGATGCCAAATGTCCGGTGTGTTGCAAGATCGTTCCTTGCGTTGCCTCAACGGTAGCTAAGCGGTGTTTAACCTCGCGCATATCGTCGGCCATTTGGTCAATTTTGTGACGCATATGGCGCAAGTGTTCGAGGATGATGTTTTCGACGTTTTCCATGGCCAAAGTTTACTCCTGTTGAAAAGTACTTGTATCGGTCAATTTTTGGCCTTGGCCCAACTGGAAGTGCTTTTGATTCTGGCTGAACGTGGATTTCGTGAGCGGTTTCTGTGATGATTTTTTGCATGCCGGTCAAAGAATCAGCCGCGCGCCTGTAGGAAAAACGCCTACATGCGCTTTATCCAGTTGCTGACACAACTTATCTGGGGGCGCCACTACAGTGAACTTCAACGCATCGGGGGCACCAGACAGAGTCCGCCGATGGTTTCCACCCACTTTGCGAGGAGTTTCACCATGATCAACTCAATGGCATCCGCCGCTTTCCAGCCACAGCGCATCGAAACGCTGCCCTCCCGCGCCGACGTGCTGAGCGCAGCCGCCATGACCGAGGAGTACCTTCCGTTCACCGTCAGGTTGGTGCGCGACGCGGACGACCTGAGCAAGGCAGTCAGCATCCGCCACTCGGCCTATGCCCGCCATCTGCCGGACTTTGCTGAAACACTCAGGGCACCCGAGAGCGCTGACGCTGACAAGGGCGTGGTGGTGTTGCTGGCGGAATCCAAGCTTGATGGCTCGCCGCTGGGCACCATGCGCATCCAGACCAACCAGTTCCAAGCGCTGTGCCTGGAACAGTCGATCGAATTACCCGCCTGGCTCAAGGCACGGCGCCTGGCCGAGGCCACGCGCTTGGGCGTCACCAATGAAAAAGGCGGACGGCTTGTTACTACCGTGATCTTCAAGGCTTATTTTCAATACTGTCAGCAGATCGGCATGGAGTGGATGGTCGTCACCGGGCGCGCACCGGTCGACCGAATCTATGACCGGCTGCTGTTTGACGACGTATTTCCGGGTCGGGGTTACATACCCATTGCTCATGTCGGCAACCTGCCGCACCGCGTGATGCAATTCAATGTCGATACCGCAGAGGAACGCTGGGCTGCCGCCAATCATCCCCTGTATAATTTTATCTTTCGCACGCATCATCCGGATATCAACATCGGTGGCACGCGTCGGCGCTACGTTGCGCCAATGGCCATGCCGGTCTTCCCGGCGCAGGGCGCCGCCTTTCCCATGTAAGCAGGGCATGATGAGCGGCTGACCTGCGCGGCAGCGGCAGCGGCAGCCGCTCCCCCTTCGCTTCGCACGGTGGACCCCCCGCAGTCCCCTTGCCCCTCCTTCGGACCTGTCAGCCTGCTATCGCATCGGGTCAATACCGCAGGGTATATCGCCTGCCTGCAACAAACCCAAGACTGTCGTTCTGGCGTCTTTTTGAACAATCTTGAGTCTCCCAAAATCCAGACGATCCGCGCTCGTAACCGCAAGTAACACATTATATTTTTGCGGCAAGCCCATGATCTATATGTTGTTTTTTATTCACCCCAGTTTGTAAATAGGCTTGCCGTTCGCGCTTGGCAGGTGTACTGTCTGTTCTTCACAACGCTCGTTGAAGCGTGAAATAAAAAATATATGAATTCGTTGGAGCACAGATTGAAACGGCAAAGCACATTTTTTTGGGAATTCCCTACCACGGAGCACAAGGGCAATTGAGCCATGTCAAGTTCGAAATTCCGCTCGGGAGCCATGAACAAAATGCCTAGGCCATCTGGATTTTTCCAGCAGCGCTTTGAGCGGCTCAATCAAGGCCTCGATTCGCTGTTGTATCTCTTTTCGACCTACGCCGTACCCATTCTCATCGGGCTGGTGTCGCTGCTGGCCCTGTTGGCCTGGGAAGCACAATACCCGGTCGCCGAGCCGCAGCCACTGGAAATTCAGGTGCTCCAAGGCTCGCCCAAGGTGGTGGAGCCGCAGCAGGCGCTGGCGCAATTGAGGGAGCATCCGGTCGCGCCATTCCACGACACACGGTTGTCCGAGCTTCCCGTCTGGCTTTCCTTTGTGATCCCCAAAGAGGTCGAGCCCAGGC
>JAKFXU010000452.1 GCA_021731215.1 Rhodoferax sp. | reverse complement strand
GGCACCATCATTTTGCTGCACGCCTGCTGCCACAACCCGACCGGCTATGACATCACCTCCGAGCAGTGGGACTTGGTGATTGCCGCCATCCAGGCCCAGGGCCTGGTGCCGTTTCTGGACATGGCTTACCAGGGCTTCGGTCATGGCATTGCCGAAGACGGCGCCGTTACGGCCAAGTTCGTCGCCGCCGGGCTGGACTTTTTTGTTTCGACCTCGTTCAGCAAGAGCTTCAGCCTGTATGGCGAGCGCGTCGGCGCCCTGTCGGTCCTGTGCCAGAGCAAGGAAGAAGCTGACCGCGTGCTGTCCCAGCTCAAGATCGTGATTCGCACCAATTACTCCAACCCGCCGATTCACGGCGGCGCGGTAGTGGCCGCGGTGCTGGGCAACCCCGAACTGCGCGCCCTGTGGGAGAAAGAACTGGGCGAGATGCGCGTGCGCATCAAGGCCATGCGCCAGAAGCTGGTCGACGGCCTCAAGGCCGCCGGCGTCAAGCAGGACATGAGCTTCATCACCAGCCAGATCGGCATGTTCAGCTACTCGGGCCTGTCCAAAGACCAGATGGTGCGTCTGCGCACCGAGTTTGGCGTGTATGGCACGGACACCGGGCGCATGTGCGTGGCAGCCCTCAACAGCAAGAACATCGACTACGTCTGCGCCGCCATTGCCAGGGTGCTTTGATTTCGCGCCAAATCGCAGCTACTGTTTGCCGTCATCCCGAACTTGATTCGGGAACCATGGATTGCGGCTCAAGCCAGCAATGACCCCCTTGGTCGAACAACTGCGAAAGCCTGTTCCGATGTGAGGTCATTGGCGGCGGACGCGTGGGATCGACCGTGGTGCGACTCTGCCATGACAGCGGCTGCTACCGGGTGCAGGACACGCAGTCGAAGCGCCAAGAACCATCGCTGCGTCCGCGCCGACGGGAAGGCTCGGCACTGCACGATCGTTATTTTTCATTTATAAATGACACACCCGACCCTGCTGCTGTCAGAAATTCTTGATTTTCAGACTTGCAAAAACCTGACGAGTGCAGGCAGATATTGAGGTTTCCGCCCTAACACAAGCGCTGCCAGAACTGTTATATTGCACTGCAACATTTTCAGAAAGTGAATTCCTCGTGCTCTACCAACTCTACGAAGCCCAACGTTCCCTGATGGAGCCGTTTGCCGATCTGGCCCAGTCTGCGGCCAAGGTCTACGGCAACCCGATGACGCTGCTGGGGCAAAACCCGTTTGCGCAGCGCATTTCAGCCGGCTACGACTTGATGCACCGCTTGGGCAAAGACTACGAAAAGCCGGAATTTGGCCTGCGCACGGTCGATGTCGACGGCGTCGGCGTGGCCATCCATGAGCGCGTGGAAGTTGACAAGCCATTCTGTGAATTGCGCCGCTTCAAGCGTTTTACCGACGATCGGGCCACCCTCGGAAAACTCAAGGGCCAGCCGGCGGTTTTGATCGTGGCCCCCCTGTCTGGCCACTATGCAACCCTCTTGCGCGACACCGTCAAGACCATGCTCAAAGACCACAAGGTCTACATCACCGATTGGAAAAACGCGCGCCTGATCCCCTTGTCAGAGGGTGAATTCCACCTGGACGACTACGTCAACTATGTGCAGGAGTTCATCCGCCACCTGCAAGGCATTTACGGCAATTGCCACGTCATCAGCGTGTGCCAGCCAACCGTGCCGGTGCTGGCCGCCGTCTCACTGATGGCCAGCCGCGGCGAGTTGACGCCTTGGACTATGACCATGATGGGTGGCCCGATTGACGCCCGCAAATCACCTACTACGGTGAACGACCTGGCCATGACCAAGAGCTATGAGTGGTTTGAGCGCAATGTGATTTATGACGTACCCAAGAAATTCGCCGGCGCTGGGCGACGCGTGTACCCCGGCTTCTTGCAGCACTCGGCCTTTATCGCCATGAACCCCGACAACCACGCCAAGAGCCATTACGAGTACTTCAAGGACTTGATCAAAGGCGATGACACCAGTACCGAAGCGCACCGCAAGTTTTATGACGAGTACAACGCCGTGCTGGACATGGACGCCGACTACTACCTGGAAACAATCAAGGTGGTGTTTCAGGAGTTCAGCCTGATCAATGGCACCTGGGATGTCAAAGGCGTGGACGGAACAGTGGAACGTGTGCGCCCGCAGGACATCACCAGCACGGCCATCTTCTCCCTGGAAGGCGAGCTTGACGACATTTCCGGCTCCGGCCAGACCGAGGCCGTACACAGCATCTGCAGCGGGGTTCCCGAGGTCCAGAAAAAACATCTCGAAGTAAAGGGCGCCGGACACTTTGGCATCTTCAGCGGTCGGCGCTGGCGTGAGGTGGTGTACCCGGAGATCAAATCGTTCATCGACATTTACCACCCGGTGGCGCAAGCACCCGAGGCGCCGCTCAGCGATGCAAAACCAGTGGCAGCGCCGGTCAAGGCCCCTGCAGCCTATGAAAAAACTGTGGCAACCCTGGTGAAACGGGTGCCTGCGGCGACCAAACGGGTGAGCACAAAGGTCGTGCGCAAGCAGTAATGGCCGCGCTGGCTGCCCAAATCCTGGCAGTACTGCCGCAAACGCAGTGCACGCGCTGCGGCTATCCCGACTGCGCGGCCTACGCGCAGGCCATTGCTCAGGGTACGGCAGGCATTAACCAGTGTCCGCCCGGCGGTGCGCAAGGGATTGAGTGGCTGTCCACCCTCACCGGCCAGCCCCCCGTGGCGCTGAACCCGGCTCATGGCGCAGAGGGTCCGCGCAGCGTCGCCCACATCATTGAGGACTGGTGCATTGGTTGCACCCTGTGCCTCAAGGCCTGCCCGACTGACGCCATCATGGGCAGCAACAAGCTGATGCACACCGTGATCGAGGCTTTTTGTACCGGCTGCGAGCTGTGCCTGCCGGTTTGCCCGGTCGATTGCATTGCGCTGGAAAACGTGACGGGCACGGCCACCGGCTGGGCCGCATGGTCACGCCCGCAGGCCGAGCTGGCACGCGGTCGCTACGCATTTGCCGGCTATCGGCGCCAGCGTGACCAAGGCGAGCACGATCAGCGGCTGGAACAAAAGGCACGGACCAAGTTGGCCGACCTGCCCCATCACTCACAACACAGCGACGCCGTGCTACTGGAGAAAAAACGGGCCGTGATTGAAGCGGCGCTGAATCGCGCACGCGCCAAGCGTGCCGCCGGCCACAATGCCGGATAGGATCGGCTCAGCCGATCCTATCCGGCA
>JAKFXU010000022.1 GCA_021731215.1 Rhodoferax sp. | reverse complement strand
CGAGCCCGGCGCCGGCGCCGGGCTCGCCAATCAGGGCGCGCAGTTGCGATTCGATCTCGCCGCGCGCGGCATCCTGCCCAAAGACCAGCCCCGCCACTGAAATGGCAATCAACAACAAGGGCGCCAGCGAGAACAAGGTGTAGAAGGCCAAGGCTGCGCCCATGCTCGGGGCGTAATCAGCGAGCCAGGAATGGAGTACTTTTTTCAGCAGTGCCCCGTAAAGCGGGAGGTCAAGTGGCATGGCCAACCGCCTCGGGCATTACCTGAACTGCCCGAACAGGAAGCTGGCCACGGCCAGCACCGCGAACACGACGAAAAGAATTTTGCCGATACTCACGGCGCTGGCGGCGATGCCGCCGAAGCCAAACAGGGCAGCGATCAAGGCAATGATGAAGAAGACAACGGCGTAGTGCAACATGGTGGGGCTCCTGGTGTTGAATGGGATGAAGGCGAGCGGCGTTAGTTGCGGGGCTCACCCTGCGCGTTGACGGTCACAGTGGGTCCGGGTGGCGCGGTCAACTGAACGCGATACTCCTGGCCCCGAAAGTTGTAGCTAACATCCCAAAACTGGGGTTTCGCCTGGCTGGGCACGTTTTCGCAGCGCTGCACGTCTTGCGTCGACGCTGGCTGTGCGCTGCCACCGCGGCCCACCTGGGCGCCCACCGCAGCCCCGGCGACGGCGCCGCCGACGGTGGCGAGATCCTTGCCGCTGCCGCCCCCGACCTGGTGACCGAGAATGCCGCCAATGATGGCGCCGGCAATCGCCCCCGGAACGTTGGAGCTGCGTTGCTCCTGCGCCACCTGTTCGCGCTCGATCCAGCAGCGCTGCTCCGGTGTTCCGACCACGGCCCGCACCGAAGTGACCTGCGCTTGGTAGAGCCGCTCGTTGTCGCGCCGGCGGTAGTCGGCGCCGGGCGTGGGCGCATTGCCGCTCATGTCCCGCGCCGACGAAACGCCGTCGTTCAAGCCGATCTCGGCCAAGGACGGATAGCGCCCGGGCTGCAACACCGCGCAGCGACCGCTCAAGCGCGGGTCTTCGCAAACCTCCCAGCGCTCGCCGAGCACCTCGGCCGACCAGGCCCGGTCATTGAAGCCATGGCGTTCGAAGTTGAGGACCGGCCGGTCGGTGGTGAAGGAGCGACCTCGAAAATCTTCACGTTCGTAAAAAGTGACCTGGGCCACCACCGGCACCGGCGCATAACGCCACTCATCGATGCGCACGTTGCGGGGCACCGCCCGCACCGAGGAAATGCGCTTGTCCAAGCCCATTGCAGCCAGGGACGGATAGCGCCCGGGCCGCAACACGACACAGCGCCCGCGGAAGCGGCGGTCTTCGCAAACTTCCCAACGCTCGCCGAGCACCTCGACCGACGCGGCCTGGTCATTGAAGCCATTGCGCCGGAAGTTGTCGATCGGTCGATCGGTGGTGAAAGAGCGCCCCTGAAAGTTGTCCTGCTCGTAAAAAACGGCCTGTGCGTTGGCCTGCGTGGCGAGGGCCACTGCGGCCACTGCCAACGCATATTTCAATCGTGCATTCATGGTTTGCTCCAGTCATAAATTGTTACAGCGGCAGCGCTTGGCCCTGCCGGTACCGGCATCAAAATAATCCAGTACCAAGGTAGGTCACTGTGGCAGCGCAGCGAGCCGAGGTCTGTGCGCCGGCGCACAGACAAGACGCATGACACGGCATAAATTTGGCACCACTGCGATTTCCATCCCGCGTCGGTTCCCGACGCCTATTTTTGTAACGAGGTGTTCCATGAAACTAGTCCGAAATCTGAAACTGACCCTGGGCGGTATTGCGGTGGCGGGCCTGGCGGCCTGCGGTGGCGGCGGTGGCGTCGAAACCGGCACCCTGAACCTGGCACTGACCGACGCGCCGGCCTGCGGCTATGACGAAGTCAACGTGACGATCGAGAAGGTGCGCGTGCACCAGAGCAGCACGGCCAGCGACGCCGACGGCGGCTGGTCCGAGATCGTGCTGAGCCCGGCCCTGCGCGTGGATTTGCTAAAACTGCAAAACGGGGAACTGGCAGAACTCGGTGAGGTCACTCTGCCCACCGGGCGCTATAACCAGATGCGGCTGGTGCTGGCCGACAACCAAGGCGCCAGTCCGCTGGCCAACTCGGTGGTGCTGAGCAGCGACAAGCGCGTGGTCGCGCTCACGACCCCGAGCGGCCAGCAATCGGGCGTCAAGGCCAAGCAGTTCAACATCGACATCGGCGCCAACCAACTGGCCAAATTCGTGATCGATTTTGACGCCTGCAAATCGGTCGTGATCGCCGGCAACTCGGGCCAATACCTGCTCAAGCCGCAGCTCACCGTGATTCCGCGTTTAATCTCCGGTGTCGCCGGCTTCGTGCATGCTGACTTCGCCAACGGCAACACCAGCCTGTCCTTGCAACAGGGTGGCGTGGTGGTCAAGGCCACTACGCCCTACAGCAGCGGCGTCAATTTTGGCAAGTTTATGCTGCAGCCCGTGGCCCCGGGCAATTACACGCTGGTCATGACGGCGCCCGGCCGCAGTACCGCCGTGGTGACCAACGTCGTCGTTGCCGCCGACTTGGTGACGCCGGTTAACACTGCCACCACCGCACTCAATCCGCCGCCCTCCCTCAGCGGGACCGGGACCGTGACCGGCAGCGCCCCGGTCGATACCCTGGTGCGCGTGCTGCAGCCGCTGACGGCCGGCACCACCATTGAAGTTGCAGGCCGCTTCGTCGATGGCAGCACCGGCAGCTACAGTTACCCGCTGCCGGTCGGCGCCCCGGAAATTGCGCCTTATGTGGCCTTGCCGAGCGCGCTGGCGTTTGCGCCTGACACGACAGCGGCGGGCAAGTACACGCTCAACGCCAGCCTGGCCGGCACGAACAAGCTGCCGGTGCCAATTACCTTGACATCCGGCACCACGGTCACGACCAACTTCACCTTCCCCTAAGCCATCAAGAGGTCCATCATGAAAAACACTCCCATCAAAACTGGCCGGACCCTGGCGCTGCTGCTCGCGGCGGTGCTGGCCAGCGCGGGCGCCCTGGCCGAAAAGCCGGACTGGGCCGGCGGCGGCAAAAACGGCAAGTCGAAACAGAAAGAAATCAAGGAGCAGCGCGGCGAGTCATTGCAGGGCAAGCAGGACAAGAGGGATCGCCATTTTGGCGATGACCAGCGCATCGTGATCAACAACTACTACAGCGAGCAATTCCGCGTGGGCCGCTGCCCACCGGGGCTGGCCAAGAAAAACAA
>JAKFXU010000170.1 GCA_021731215.1 Rhodoferax sp. | reverse complement strand
AGCAAGAAGCCGGCGGCGCAAGTGCCTGCGCGGGCCAAGGCTGTGCGCCGCAAGTAGGGTTGCGAGCGTCCCTTTTTAATCAAACATCACAGCTTGACGGCAACCCAGCCCAACACGCTGCTCAGCGCGGCCGCCAGTTGGGCCGGCTCGGTGCCGCCGGCCATGGCCAGGTCGGGCTTGCCGCCGCCCTTGCCGCCGACCTGGGCGGCAACAAAGTTAACCAGTTCACCGGCCTTGACTTTGCCGATGGTATCAACCGTCACACCGGCGGCAATCTGCACCTTGTCGCCCTCCACCGCCGCCAGCACGATGACGGCGGTTTTGAGCTTGCCCTTGAGCTTGTCCATGGTGTCGCGCAAGGTCTTGCTGTCGGCGCCTTCAAGCCGCGCCGCCAGCACCTGGACGCCCTTCACCTCCACGGCCTGCGCCATCAGCTCATCGCCCTGCGCGGACGCCAGCTTGCCCTTGAGCGCGGCCAGTTCCTTCTCCAGGCCGCGCACCTGGTCCAGCATGGCGAGCACGCGCGCCGGCACCTCCCCGGTTGTGACCTTCAAGGTGCCAGCCACGCCACCGAGTGTGGCCTCCATGCCCTGCACGTAAGCCAGCGCATTGAGCCCGGTGACGGCTTCAATGCGCCGCACGCCGGAAGCCACACCGCCCTCGGCGGTAATGGTGAACAAACCGATGTCGCCGGTGCGCTGCACGTGGGTGCCGCCGCACAATTCCCGGCTGGCGCCAATGTCCAGCACGCGCACCGACTCGCCATACTTCTCGCCGAACAGCATCATGGCGCCGCTCGCCTGTGCCGCCTCGATCTCCATCACGCGCGCCTGGGTTTCGGCATTGGCCAGAATTTCAGCGTTGACGCGGGCCTCGATCTCCTGAATCTCGGCATCCGTTACCGGCGTGTTGTGGGCAAAGTCAAAACGGGTGCGCTCGGCATTGACCAATGAGCCCTTTTGCTGCACGTGCGCGCCCAGCACCTCGCGCAGCGCTTTGTGCAGCAAGTGGGTGGCGCTATGGTTGCGCTGGGTGGCGCTGCGCAGCGCGGCATCGACATGGGCCGTCACGGCATCGCCCACCTTGAGGGCGCCGGTTTTCAGCGTGCCATGGTGACCAAACACATCCGCCTTGATTTTTTGAGTATCGACCACTTCAAACATCGCGCTATCGGAAAAGATGGCGCCGGCGTCGCCGACCTGACCGCCGCTCTCGCTGTAAAACGGCGTGCTGTCGAGCACCACCACGCCGGACTGACCGGCTTTCAACTCGGTCGTCGGCGCCCCATCCACGTAGAGCGCGAGCACTTTGGTGGTTTGCGTCAGGCGGTCGTAGCCACAGAAGTCATTGCTATCGCCGCTGTAGTCCAGCGCCCGGTCCTGTTTGAACTTGCCCGCCGCCCTGCCCTGGGCTTTCTGTTTTTCCATGGCGGCATGAAAGCCGGCCTCGTCCACGCTCAGATCGCGCTCGCGGCAGACATCGGCCGACAGATCAAGCGGAAAGCCAAAGGTGTCGTGCAGTTTGAAGGCGACCTCGCCCGGCAGCACCCTGGCACCACCGGCCAGCGCCGCATCCAGAATTTCCATGCCGTTGGCCAGCGTCTCGAAGAAACGTTCCTCTTCCGCCTTGAGCACCTCGGTGATGCGCTGCTCGTCGGCCTTGAGCTTGGGGTAAGCCTCGCCCATCAGCGCCACCAGATCGGGCACCAGTTTGTGGAAGAACGGCGTCTTGCGGTCCAGCTTGTAGCCGTGGCGGATGGCGCGGCGGATGATGCGGCGCTGCACATAGCCGCGCCCTTCGTTGCTCGGCAGCACGCCGTCGCTGACCAGAAAGGCGGTGGCGCGGATGTGATCGGCAATCACGCGCAAACTCTTGTTGCCCAGGTCGATGCAGCCGGTCTCGCGCGCAGCGGCCTTGACCAGCGCGTCAAAGATATCGATCTCGTAGTTGCTGTGCACGTGCTGCAGGATGGCGGCGAGGCGCTCCAGCCCCATGCCGGTGTCGACACAGGGCGCGGGCAGCGGCAACAGCCGGCCATCGCTCTGCATGTCGAACTGCATGAACACGTGGTTCCAGATTTCGATGTAGCGGTCGCCATCCTGCTCCGGGCTGCCGGGCGGGCCGCCGGCAATGCCGGGGCCGTGGTCATAAAAAATCTCGGAGCAGGGGCCGCAGGGCCCGGTATCGGCCATCATCCAGAAATTGTCGGACGCGTACTTGGCGCCCTTGTTGTCGCCAATGCGCACCACGCGCTCGGGCGGCAGGCCGATTTCCTGGGTCCAGATGTCGTAGGCCTCGTCGTCGTCGATGTAGACCGTGGCCCACAGCTTGTCAGCGGGCAGCTTGTAGACCTGGGTCAACAGCTCCCAGCCCCACTTGAGCGAGTCGCGCTTGAAGTAGTCGCCAAAGCTCCAGTTGCCCAGCATTTCGAAGAAAGTGTGGTGGCGCGCGGTGTAGCCCACGTTTTCCAGGTCGTTGTGTTTGCCGCCGGCGCGCAAGCAGGCCTGCACCGAGGCGGCGCGCACGTAGGAGCGTTTGTCGCTACCCAGAAACACGTCCTTGAACTGCACCATACCCGAGTTGGTGAACATTAAAGTGGGGTCATTGCCCGGCACCAGCGGGCTGGAAGCGACCACGCTGTGCCCCTTGGACTCGAAAAAATCGAGAAATATCTTGCGGATATCGGCAACGGAGAAGGCGGGGGCAGTGGGGGTGGATGAACTCATGGTTTGAATTATAGATTTTGGCAAGTTAACGATTGCGGTGGCTGCGCGACTGTTCCCGCGCCAGCTCGATAAACTCGGTCACCACCACACAACTGCGCGAGCCCCGCCGCCACACCAGCCCAACGTCAATGCTGGGCAGCGCATCGCGCAGGGTGCGCACTTCAATGTGATCGGCATCCAGCGTCCAGGGGCGATACAGGAAATCGGGCAGAACGGTGATGCCTGCGCCGATGCCGACCAGGGAGCGCACCGCTTCCAGCGATGAGGTCCGCATCAGCACCTGCGGGTGCAGGCCATGGCGCGACCAGACCGCATTGAGAACACTCTCCACCCGATCTGCCTCCAGCACCACTTGCAGATAGGTGGCGCACTCGGCCAGGGTCAACTCGGCACGCTGCGCCAACGGATGGCTGGCGGCCAGCCAGACCCGGTTGGGCGAACTGGTCAGTTCCTCCACCACCAGGGCCTGTGGATCCCCCAGGGCGTTGGAAACCATGATCGCCAGATCCACTTCGCCATTG
>JAKFXU010000082.1 GCA_021731215.1 Rhodoferax sp. | reverse complement strand
ATCTGCGCAAGCCGCTGGAAGTGCTGACCCGGCTGCGCCTGAAGCGCTTTCGCTTGTCGATCGACGACTTTGGCACCGGTCATTCCTCGTTGACACAGTTGCGTGACATTCCGTTCGACGAGCTGAAGATCGACCGCAGCTTCGTGCACGGCGCCTGCGATGACGAAAGGCTGCGCGCCATTTTTGAGGCCAGCCTGGGTCTGGCGCGCCAACTCGGCATGGAGGTGGTGGCCGAAGGGGTCGAGGACGGCGCTGACTGGAACTTCCTGCGCCGCGCCAACTGCGATCTGGCGCAGGGTTATTTCATCGCCCGCCCGATGCCGGCGGCGGAGCTGCCGGGCTGGATCGGCAGCTGGCAGGAGCGGCTGCGCCGCAAGGTCGATATCGCTCGATCCTCGATGCGTGCCGACCTGAAGCCTCTGAGCGACTGCACACCCTCGCAGTGTCTTTCATGATCAGGGGTGCTGCTCACTCCAATCATGAAAGTTAGACAAAGCCGATTCAGTTAGAGGATTTGCTATCGTGTTGATAGCAAACTATTCAATATCCATTGGTCGGGGCGAAAGGATTCGAACCTTCGACCCTCTGGTCCCAAACCAGATGCGCTACCAGGCTGCGCTACGCCCCGACATGGCTGCATTGTAACGGTTCGAAGCCGCCATTTCCCCCCGAAAAACGCTTATTTAACGTTGCATACGCGAAGGATATCCAACAAAAACGCACCCGCTGCGCTGGCTCCGTGCGATACAGTCTGACCATGCAATCTCAACCGCCACCGCTGCAATGGCTTGCGCCGGGTCAAGATTTCCCGCCCAGCAGTCAGTCCTGGGACAAAAATTCTCCGGCACCCGGACTACTGGCCGCCGGTGGCGCGTTGGATGTTGACACCTTGCGCCAGGCCTACAGCCAGGGCATTTTTCCCTGGTTCAGCCAAGGGCAGCCAACCCTGTGGTGGAGTCCGGATCCCAGAATGGTGCTTGACGTGCGCGAATTCAGGCTCCACCCCTCGTTCAAAAAGACACTGGAAAAATTCCGCAACACGGCGGGCTGCGAAATCCGCATCGACTCGGCCTTTGAACAAGTCATGCACGCCTGCTCAAGCAGCCCGCGCGCGGGCCAAGCCGGGACCTGGATCGGGCCTGAAATGAGGGCCGCCTATGGCGCGCTGCACCGGGCCGGCCTGGCCCACAGCGTCGAAACCTGGGTTGATGGCGAGCTCGCCGGCGGGCTGTACTGCGTGGCACTGGGCAAGTTCGTGTTCGGCGAATCCATGTTCAGCCGCTCGCCCAACGCCTCCAAAATTGCACTGGCGGCGCTGGTCGCCTTTTGCCGCCACCATGCCATCGGACAAATCGATTGCCAACAAAACACGCCTCATCTGGCCTCGCTGGGTGCACGGGAGATCTGCCGTGACCTGTTTGCGCAACAGGTAGCGGCCGGGCTTGCGCAGGCGGCTCCGGTCTGGCAGTTTGACGCAATATACTGGCAGGAGCTATTGCCTTCAAGTTCAATGCCAACGTGACGCATCTCAAGGACCTACCGCTCCAAGCGCTGCAGTTTTATGCGACGGCGCCCTACTCCTGCAGCTATCTGCCGGATAAGCAGGCCAGATCGCAAGTGGCGACGCCCAGCCACCTTATCAACAACTCGACCTACTCCGAACTGGTCAGCCAGGGTTTCAGACGCAGTGGCCTGTTTACCTACCGTCCCTATTGCGACGGCTGTCGTGCCTGCACTGCGCTGCGGGTTCTCGCCAACGAGTTTCAAGCCGACCGGAGTCAGCGACGCGCGTGGTCACGTCATTCAAACTTGCAGGCGCGGGTGCTCAAACTGTGTTTCATGCAGGAACACTACCGTCTGTATCTTCGCTATCAAAGCGGTCGGCACGCCGGTGGTGGCATGGACCAGGACAGCATCGACCAGTACACGCAGTTCCTGCTGCAAAGCCGGGTCAACTCCCGGCTGGTTGAATTCCGCGAAACGCGCTCCGATGGCACACCGGGCGCCTTGAAAATGGTCTCCATCCTTGACGTGCTCGATGATGGCCTTTCAGCGGTCTACACTTTTTACGAGCCCGAGGCCAACAGCAGCTACGGCTCGTACAGCGTCCTGTGGCAACTGGCACAAGCCAAGGCACTGAAGCTTCCGTACGTCTATTTGGGCTACTGGATTGAACAGAGTCAAAAAATGAATTACAAGGCAAGATTTCGCCCCTTTGAAGTTCTTATGGCCGGGATGTGGGTTGGCGACGCTACGCCCCGCAAACTGGCGCACTCGGCCTCAACCTGATTGCGGCACAGCGAGCCAATATTTCACCAAGTAAAATAGTGGGCGCGCAGATCAGGAGTACCCATGCGAAAAACAGATTCCAGCACTTCAAGCACCCCAACCGTTCAAGTCATTGAGCGCATGTTTGCCCTGATCGACGTTCTGGCGTCACGGGAAGATGCCATTTCCCTTAAAGAGATCAGCGAGAAAACCGGCCTGCATCCGTCCACCACACACCGCCTCTTGAATGATCTGGCCACCGGGCGTTTTGTGGATCGTCCCCAGTCGGGTAGCTATCGACTGGGCATGCGCCTGCTTGAACTGGGAAACCTGGTCAAAAGCCGCCTCAATGTCCGCGATGCCGCGCTGGTGCCGATGCGGGAACTGCACAAATTGATCCAGCAGCCGGTCAATTTGAGCCTGCGCCAGGGCGACGAGATTGTTTACATCGAACGCGCCTACAGCGAGCGCTCCGGCATGCAGGTAGTGCGTGCCATTGGCGGGCGAGCGCCACTGCACCTGACTTCGGTGGGCAAATTATTCCTGGCGGTGGATGACCCGCAACGGGTCCGCGCCTATGCTTCACGCACCGGCTTGAGCGGTCACACCAAGAACAGCCTGACCCAATTGCCAACACTGGAACGTGAACTGGCCAAGGTGCGCCAGTATGGTACCGCGCGCGACAACGAAGAGCTTGAACTGGGCGTGCGTTGCATGGCCGCAGGCATCTACGATGATCAAGGCATATTGGTTGCGGGCTTGTCTATTTCTGCGCCAGCCGAGCGCTTGGAAGAGCAGTGGCTGCCTAAACTTCAGGCCACGGCCCGCCAAATTTCAGCCACCTTGGGCTACGAACCTGACAGCGTCCGCCAAGCACAAATTGGCCACTAGTACTGCAACCCGAAAATATCGAAACATGAAAGCGCGTCTTCGCACCCATGGCGGCGTTGCAAACCTTGCGAAGGCGCACAGCCTTCGCTGCGGCTTGCGCCTTGCCCTGGGCACGAATCC
>JAKFXU010000165.1 GCA_021731215.1 Rhodoferax sp. | reverse complement strand
AGCCGGTGCCGCGCGGTTGTGGCGCACCATCGACGCCAGCATTTCGGCGGCGGCGCAGTCGCTGTCGCCCCGGGCCAGGCGCGCGCGGGTGTATTTTGAAGTCAACCGCGGTCCTTATGCCGCTGGCGAGTCCTCCTTCATTGGCGAAACGCTGACCCGCCTCGGTGTCAAAAACGTGGTGCCGGCCTCGCTCGGTCCTTTTCCCAAGCTCAACCCCGAGTTCATCGTGCGCGCCAACCCGGACGTCATCATGATCGGCAACCGAAGCATGCAGTCCATGGTGCCTTATCCGGGCTGGGCCGCCATCAAGGCCGTGCGCGAGAAGCGCATCTGTGTCTTCGGCGTGGACGAATCCGACGTGGTGGTGCGTCCCGGCCCGCGCATGGCCGAGGCAGCGCGGCTCATGGCCCGTTGCCTGGAAGACCAGGCACGATGAGCGCGCTGCGGACCACGCAGGACCGCAAGGCCTTGTGGCTGGCTGGCGGCCTGCTGGCGGCTTCGGCACTGCTCTTGCTGCTGGGCGCCAGCGTGGGCAGCACCGGCTTCGAGAGTGTGCGCGCCATGACCAGCGATGCGCAGGCCCTGCAAATCGTCTGGGAGATCCGGCTGCCGCGTACCGCCGGCGCCTGGCTGGCCGGCGCGCTGCTGGGACTGGCCGGCGCGGTGGCGCAAGGCCTGTTCCGCAACCCGCTGGCCGACCCCTACCTGCTGGGCAGTGCGTCCGGCGCCTCGCTGGGTGTGGCGCTGGCCATGGCGCTGTTCGGCGTGTCGCCACTGGCGACACACTGGGTGGCGCGCATCGGGCTGACCGGTGCGGCCTTTGTGGGCGCGGTGCTGGCGGTGCTGCTCACGCTGCTGCTGGCCAAAGGCGTGCAACACACCTTGCGCCTGCTGCTGGCTGGTGTGATCGTCGGCGTGGTGCTGGGCGCGCTCAGTTCGCTGATCCTCTTGATGACGCCGGACATCATGCAGGCCATGCAGTCTTTCATGCTGGGCAGCACGGCCTTTGTCGGCTGGAGCGCCTGCGCCGTGATGGCCGGGGTACTGGCCCTGTGTGTGCTGGCGGCCTGGATGATGAGCCATGTGCTGGACGGGCTGGCGCTGGGCGAAGCCACCGCGCAAAGCCTGGGCCTGAAGCTGCCGCAAATGCGTGCCGCGCTGGTGGCGGTGCTGGCGCTGGCCACCGGCACAGCGGTGGCGCAGACCGGGCTCGTTGCCTTTGTCGGCCTGGCCGCGCCGCATCTGGTGCGTTCGGTCATCAAGACCACCCACGGCCGCCTGATCGTGTTGTCCAGCCTGACCGGCGCCGTGCTGCTGACCGCCGCCGATATTCTGGCCAGAGGTGTGATCGCGCCGCAGGAGTTGCCGGTGGGTGTGCTGACGGCCGTGCTGGGTGGCGGCTACCTGCTGTGGCTGATGCACCGGCACACCGGGCGCGGGGCCGGCTTATGAGTGCTATAAATTCAATAGCTGTTAACGCGCGCCACATAAGGGCAAACCTCGGAAATGTTGAGGTATTGCATGCCATCTCCGTGGTTTTCCCGGTCGGGCGCTGGACGAGCATTGTCGGCCCCAACGGCGCCGGCAAATCAACGCTCCTCAAGGTGCTGGCCAATTTGCTCTCGCATCACGGCGAAGTCGTTTTGCTGGGCCAGCCGGCCGCCACCCTGCGTGACCGAGACCGCGCACAGCAGTTGTCCTGGCTGGGCCAGAACGAAAGCTCAGCCGACGACCTGACCGCCTACGACGTGGCGATGCTGGGCCGGCTGCCGCACCAGCCCTGGCTGGCCCCGCCCAGTGACGCAGACCATGCCGCGGTAGAGCGGGCCCTGCGCGCGACCCACGCCTGGGACTGGCGCGAGCGCGCGCTGGGCCAGCTCTCGGGCGGCGAGCGCCAGCGTGTGTTACTGGCGCGGGCGCTGGCCACAGAGGCGCAGGTGCTGCTGATGGACGAGCCGCTGGCCAACCTGGACCCGCCGCACCAGACCGACTGGCTGCTGATGGTGCGCGAACTGGTGGCAGGCGGTAAAACAGTCATCAGCGTGCTGCACGAAATTTCGTTTGCGCTGCACGCCGACGACATGGTGATCATGGCCGGCGGCCGGGTCGCGTACCAGGGCGCCTGCGGTGACGCTGCAACCCACCGCGCACTGGAGCGGGTGTTTGACCGGCGTATTGCGGTATACCCCTTGGCGGGTCAGTGGGTTGCCTTGCCCCATACCGGACCTGTTGCCCATAATCCTTGATGGAAGATCTCATGCAAATTAACTCGCCTTCAGTAACCAACGACGCGCCCAGTAAGGCGGTTGGCAAGGTGTGGTTCGTCGGCGCTGGCCCCGGCGACCCGGAATTGATCACGGTCAAGGGCAGGGCGCTGGTAGAGCGGGCGGGTGCCATCCTGTTCGCCGGATCACTTGTCAGTGAAGCCGCCATCCGGTGGGCGCCCCCCGGTTGTGTGGTGCTGGACAGCAAGGATATGACGCTGGAGCAGATGTCCGCCTGGCTGATAGAGCAAGCTCGACTGCATTCAGTTGTGGTGCGCTTGCAAACCGGTGACCCTGGCCTCTACGGCGCCTTGATCGAATTGGTGCAACCGCTGGACGCTGCAGGTGTTGCGGTTGAAGTGGTACCCGGGGTGTCGTCCGCCATGGCCTCGGCAGCCGCTGCGGTTGAGAGTCTGACCCTGCCCGAAGTCACCCAAACGGTGATTTTCACGCGGGTTGAAGGGCGCACCCCCATGCCGGAGGGAGAATCGCTTGAGGAGCTGGCCAAACACCACACCACCCTGTGCATCTTTCTCAGCATTACCCTGATGGGCCGGGTTGCTGGGGCATTGACGGCGGCGGGCTGGTCGCCTGATGCACCGGTGGTGGTGGTGCACAAGGCGAGCTGGCCTGGGGAAGAGAAGATTGTGCGCGGCACAGTGGCTACCATCCAGGCTTTATGCCGTGAAGCGAAAATTGTCAGCCAGTCCATGATTATTGCCAGCCCGACCTTGGGCGCCCGTCACTGGAAAACACTGGCGAAATCCAAACTTTACGACGCTACTTTCACCCACCGTTTTCGGCGCGGCACTGTGGCAGACACCCCTCAGGCCACTGCGCCGACAATCGCCCCACAGGAGACTTCATGACTTCCACAACCATTTTGCTGGTGGGCCACGGCTCACGCGAGAAATCAGGAAACGACGAAATAGAGCGCTTCGCCCAGCTATGGCGCGCGCGGCAGCCTGACTGGCGCATCGAGATCTGTTTCATCGAGTTTTCAGAAATCACCATGAGTGAGGGCCTGCGCCGCGCGCGCCATAGCTG
>JAKFXU010000009.1 GCA_021731215.1 Rhodoferax sp. | reverse complement strand
GGCGCAAGCGCCGCGCTGCCTCTTCGGCGCGGGCATCGTCAATCTCGCGCAACACGCCGCCCACATCGACCGCCTCTTTTTGGTGTTCGAAGTGGCCGCTGAGCAGCACCTCGGGCTGCAGCATGCCGCGCTGGTACAGCTCCCAGATTTCGGGGCCAAAGTGGGTGTGCAGCAGCTCGGGCGCGAACTGGCCGAAAAAACCCCTCAGATTGGCGACATCGCGCAGCAGCATGCGCTTGGCGTGGTTGTTGCCGGCCGCATCCACCGCCTGCGGCAGATCGATGATTACCGGGCCGTCGGCGCCCAGCAAAATGTTGAACTCCGACAGGTCGCCGTGCACGACGCCGGCGCACAGCATGCGCACCACTTCCGTCAGCAGCGTGCTGTGGTGGGCGCGCGCCTGCGCCGGCGTCAGCACCACATCGTTCAGGCGTGGCGCGGCGTCGCCGAATTCATCGGTCACCAGTTCCATCAACAGCACGCCCTCAAAGAAGTTGTGCGGCTTGGGTACCCGCACGCCAGCGCCGGCCAGGCGGTACAGCGCATCGACCTCGGCGCTCTGCCAAGCCGCCTCCTGGGCCGCGCGGCCAAAGCGCGTGCCCTTGGCCATGGCGCGTGCCTGGCGCGTGTTCTTCACCTTGCGGTTTTCGGTGTAGTCCACCGCCTGGCGAAAGCTGCGCTGCTCGGCCTCCTTGTAGATCTTGGCGCAGCAGGTCTCGCCACCGCAGCGCACCACGTAGACCATGGCCTCCTTGCCGCTCATGAGCTGGCGCACCACCGTGTCGATCAGGCCTTCTTCGATTAAGGATTGCAGTCGCTTGGGTGGTTTCATAGGGGCCGCGCCACCAGGGTGCTGAGCGGCAATTGATCGATTTCGGCCAGCAAGCTAGCCAGGCTGCGCCCGGCAGCGTCGACCAGCGCGCGCCCCTTCTCAAGCGTGGCCGCGGCCGCGTTGCCGACTGCGCCGGCCGGGTGGTAGTCCTGCGTCTGCCAACCGAGCTTGGCGCTTTGGCCGTTGCCCAGAATGGCAAACTGCTGCGCCCGGTCTTGCGAGGTGGAGTGGAAATTCTGCGCCTGCGCCATGTCCACGCGCGCCGGCGCCAGTGCCAGCATCATCGAGGTTTCGATCTCACCGGCGTGAATGCCGAAGCGGTGTTCGTCGGCGCTGAACAGGGCGTTGAGGTCCTGGCCCTGGGCGTCGAGCAGCGGCAGGTTGAACCAGCTCGCGCTGACCACCAGCAGGTCCAGCCGGGCACGCAGATCGCGCGCCACGATGTCCATCACGCTGACCTGGCCGCCGTGCGCGTTGAACAGCAGCAGCTTCTTGATGCCAGTCGCCGCCACCGATTCGCCGATGTCGGTCCACAGCCGAATAATGGTCTCGGCCTTGAGCGTGAGCGTGCCGGGAAAGCGCGCGTGCTCCGGGCTCAGGCCGACCGCCTGCGTCGGCAGAAACAGCACCGGCAGGTCCGGCGCCAGATGCGCCAGCGCGGCGGCCACCACGCCATCGACCAGCACCGTGTCCACGCTCAGCGGCAAATGTGGACCGTGCTGCTCGGTGGCGGCCAGCGGCAGCACGGCGATGGTGTGCGCCGCCTGGCCGGTGGCGATCAAGCGGGCAAAGTCCTGCGTGGTCAGGTCGGCCCAAAATCTGGAGGGGATGATCATGGCGCCATAATATCAATTGCCAAGTCACCCCCTGAGCTTGAATCCCAAGGTGTACAAAGTGCTTATGTTTGTGTTGAGAGGTTGGCGACGTCCGGATGGCGACTCTTATTCCCGCAATCGGCGCCTGCGCCTCGCGCATGACCACAGGCGAGCGCCGACTGGCCGAGCGGCTGGAGCAAAAGCTCGACGCCGATTACCTGCTCTGGTACGACGTGCCTATTGGTCCCAAACAGACGCACCCTGATTTTGTGGTGATGCACCCCCGGCGGGGCCTGCTGATTCTGGAAACCAAAGACTGGAAACTCGAAACCATCCAGCGCGCCACCCGACAAATGTGGGAGATCCTGGCCAACGGCCAACCCAAGGTGGTCATCAACCCGCTGGCGCAGGCGCGGCATTGCGCCATTCAGGTGGTGAACGCACTCGAGCGCGACCCGCAACTGGTGCAGCCTGCCGGCGAGCACCAAGGCAAACTCGCGTTTCCCTGGGGTCATGGCATAGTGTTCACGCGCATCACCCGCAAGCAGTTCGATGACGCCGGACTTGGCGATGCCATCGAGCCGCATTACGTGATCTGCGCCGACGAGATGTATGAAGTGGCGGAGGCAGAAGAATTCCAGCAACGGCTGTGGAACATGTTTCCCCATGCGTTTGGCGGCGTCATGAGCCTGCCGCAGCTCGACCGCGTGCGCTGGATCATGTTCCCCGAAGTGCGCGTGCAAACCCAGGGCGCGCTGTTTGACGACAACGATGCCCAGGCGGAGCTGCCCGGCATCATGCGCGTGATGGACTTGCAGCAGGAGCAACTGGCGCGAAGCTTGGGTGACGGCCACCGCGTGATCCACGGCGTGGCGGGCTCGGGCAAAACCATGATTCTGGGCTACCGCGCCGAGTACCTGGCCCGGGCCAGCACGGCCGCCACCAAACCGGTGCTGATCCTGTGCTTTAACGAACCGTTGGCCGTCAAGCTGGCCAGCGTGATGGAAGCCAAAGGCCTTGCCAGCAGCGTGCATGTGCGGCATTTTCATAAATGGTGCCGCGAGCAACTGGTGGCGTTCGGGCAAACCCTGCCGCCTTTCAACATGCCGGTGGCCGAGAAGATGATTGAGATGGTGCAACGCGTCATCCACGGCGTGGAGCGCCAGCAAATCCCCGGCGGCCAATACCAGGCCGTGCTGATCGACGAAGGCCACGACTTTGCGCCCGAATGGCTCAAGCTGGTCACGCAAATGGTGGACCCGACGACCAACAGCCTGCTGGTGCTGTACGACGATGCACAGAGCATTTACGAGCGCAGCCGCAGCAAACAGTTCAGCTTCAAAAGCGTGGGCATTCAGGCGCAAGGCCGCACCACGATTCTGAAAATCAACTACCGCAACACCCAGCAGATCCTGCAAACTGCCAGCCTGATAGCAAAGGACTTGCTGACCGCCGACGACCAAGACGACGACGGCATTCCGCTGCTCAAACCCATCAGTTGCGGGCGCGATGGCGAGGCGCCGCTGATCATCCGCCTGCCGAATCTGCGCGCCGAAGCCGCCAAGGTTGCCGACCTGCTGAACGCCGCGCATCAGAAGGGCCACGCCTGGGGCGACATGGCGGTTATTTGCCGGCGCTACGACGAGATTGTCGGCGCCGTTTGAATATTGAGCCAGGGCGGG
>JAKFXU010000450.1 GCA_021731215.1 Rhodoferax sp. | reverse complement strand
CGAACCCTGGATATCGCGCAGCCAGATCAGCCCCTCGCTGCTTCCGAACCAGCCGAGCAGCGTCGCCGGAAACAGGATCAGAGACGAGGCGAAGATCGGCGGAATGACGCCCGCCATGTTGAGCTTCAACGGAAGATGGGACGACTGGCCGCCATAAACCTTGTTGCCAACCTGGCGCCGCGCGTAATTCACCAGAATCTTGCGCTGCCCACGCTCCACAAACACCACGAAATAAGTAACCAAAGCCACCAGAACGATAATCAGCAGTGAAACAATGATGCTCATGGCACCGGTGCGGACCAACTCCAGCAAGCCGCCAACCGCGCTGGGCAATCCGGCGGCAATGCCACCAAAAATCAAGATCGAAATACCATTACCCAAGCCACGCTCGGTAATCTGCTCACCCAACCACATCAGAAACATAGTTCCCGCCGTCAGCGTGACAATGGCCGTCATCCGAAATCCGAAGCCGGGCGAGATCACCAAGCCAGCCGAGCTTTCCAATGCAATGGCGATACCCATTGACTGGAACAAGGCCAGTCCGAGCGTGCCGTAGCGGGTGTACTGCGTAATCTTGCGCCGTCCGGCCTCGCCCTCTTTCTTCAACTGCTCCAACGCCGGCAGCGTATAGGTGAGCAGTTGCATGACGATCGAGGCCGATATGTAGGGCATGATCCCCAGCGCAAAAACGGTAAAGCGGGACAAGGCACCGCCAGAGAACATGTTGAACATGCCCATGATGCCGCCTTGCTGGCCCTGGAAGAACTGCGCCAGTTGCACCGGGTCAATACCGGGAACCGGAATATGCGCGCCCACACGGTACACGACCAGCGCGAGCAGCAAAAAGACAAGCCGGCGACGCAGGTCGCCGAACTTACCCGTTTTTGCCAATTGAGCCGCGTTAGTTGCCACTTGTGAAATCTTTCAATGACCGATTTAAACGAAGCTTCCGCCGGCCGCTTCAATCGCGGCCTTGGCAGCCGCTGTTGCGCCAATGCCCGTGAGTTTCACGGCTTTGGTGATTTCGCCAGTTTTGATGACCTTGACGACCTTGGCAAGTTCACCCACCAGACCGGCCTGCTTGAGCGTCACCAGATCAAGCTCGGCAGCACCGAGTTGCTCCAGCGCACTCAGGGTCACTTCCGCATTGAACTTGAGCAAATGGGATTTGAAACCGCGCTTTGGCAAGCGACGGTGCATCGGCATTTGACCGCCTTCAAATCCGACCTTGTGATAGCCACCGGCACGGGACTTTTGCCCCTTGTGACCGCGACCTGCGGTCTTGCCGATGCCCGAGCCGATACCCCGACCGACACGCCGCTTGTAGTGCTTTGCACCGTCCGCGGGCTTGATGCCATTGAGTTCCATCATCTTGCCTCTTAAAGCACTTTGACCAGGTAACTGATCTTGTTAATCATGCCGCGGACCTCGGGCGTATCCACCAACTCGCTGGTGCTGCGAATTTTGCGAAGACCAAGGCCACGAACGGTGGCACGGTGCGATTCCTGGCAACCGATAGGGCTGCGAACCAGTTGCACCTTGACTGTTTGTTGTGTTGTCATTTTGAAGCTCCTGCTTAGACAAAGAGTTCTTCGATCGTCTTGCCACGCTTGGCCGCCACTTGGGACGGCGTCGTACCCTTGGACAGCGCATCGAGCGTGGCTCTAACCATGTTGTAAGGGTTGGTCGAACCGTGACTTTTCGCCACGATATCGGTGATCCCGACGACTTCAAAAACCGCGCGCATCGGGCCGCCGGCGATGATGCCAGTCCCCTTGGGAGCCGGCGTCATCATGACCGCCGCTGCCCCATGCTGCCCCATCACCTTGTGGTGAAGCGAGCCGTTTTTGATCGACACCTTGGTCATGTTGCGACGCGCTTCTTCCATCGCTTTTTGCACGGCCAACGGCACTTCCTTGGATTTGCCCTTGCCCATGCCGACACGGCCCTCGCCATCGCCGACCACGGTGAGTGCGGCGAAACCAAGAATGCGCCCGCCCTTGACCACCTTGGTCACGCGATTGATCGCGATCATCTTTTCGCGCAGGCCATCCTCAGGCCCTTCGGCCCGACCCTGCATCTTCGCTTGAACTTTAGCCATCTTTATTTTCCGATCTGCTTAGAACTGCAAGCCAGCTTCACGTGCCGCATCGGCCAGCGCCTTGACGCGGCCATGGTACGCAAAACCCGAGCGATCAAACGCAACTTTTTCAACACCAACCGCCTTGGCTTTTTCGGCCAGACGCTTGCCAATAACCTGGGCTGCGGCCACATTGCCACCTTTACCCGAAGCACCCAGGGCTTTACGCACTTCGGCTTCAGCCGTTGATGCGCTTGCCAACACCTTGCCGCCATCGCCAGAAATGACGCTGGCATAGATGTGCAGATTGGTGCGATTTACCGTCAAACGGGCGACACCTTGGTTGGCGATCCGAATCCGGGTTTGACGCGCTCTGCGAAGACGCTGCTCTTTTTTGGTCAACATGATGCAGCTCCTTATTTCTTCTTGGTTTCTTTGATCGTGATTTTTTCGTCCGAATAACGGATGCCCTTGCCTTTGTAGGGCTCCGGCGGACGAATGGCACGAATCTCGGCAGCCACCTGGCCGACGCGTTGACGGTCCGCACCCTTGATCACGATTTCGGTCGGGGTCGGGGTCGCTACCGTGATGCCAGCCGGCATGTCTTTATTGACCGGGTGAGAATAGCCCACGGTCAGGTTGAGCTTGGCGCCCTGCGCCTGCGCCTTGTAACCCACCCCAACCAGATTGAGTTTCTTCTCAAAACCCTTGGTCACGCCCAGCACCATATTGTTCACCAGCTGACGCATGGTGCCACTCATGGCATTGGCTTGGCGCGAGTCGTTGGCCGGCTGAAAACTCAGCTTGCCAGCATCATGGCTGACCTTGACCAAGGCATTTTGGGTCAGCGACAAATTTCCACCAGCGCCATTGACGCTGATCTGATCTTGCTTGATCGACACATCCACACCAGCCGGGATGGCGACGGGCATTTTTCCGATACGGGACATTTTCTGTTTCTCCTCAATGTCACGCTTTAGGCGACGTAGCACAGCACTTCACCACCGACACCGGTAGCGCGTGCTTTGCGATCAGTCATGACGCCCTGGGGGGTTGTGACAATTGCCACACCCAGACCGTTCTGCACTTGGGGAATGGCATCGCTGCCACGGTAAACACGCAGGCCGGGGCGGCTGACGCGCTCAATGCGCTCGATAACCGGGCGACCGGCGTAGTATTTCAAGGCAATTTCAAGTTCGGGTTTGCCGTCTTCAGTTTTAACTTTGAAGCCGTCAATGTAGCCCTCGTCCTTCAACACTTGGGCAATGGCCACCTT
>JAKFXU010000086.1 GCA_021731215.1 Rhodoferax sp. | reverse complement strand
CCACGGGGGCTAATTTCCCTTGGGGCGGCCCGGCGGGAAATTGGTCGCCCCCACGCTCGCCCACTGCGTGTGGCTCCCTGCCCCCCACGGGGGCTAATTTCCCTTGGAGCGGCCCGGCGGGAAATTGGTCGCCCCCACGCTCGCCGATGCAGAAAAAACCGGGAATTTTGTTGAATGGGTTGGGAATGATGTGCGCGCCGACCGGAAACACGCCCATATTCAAGCGGTGAATGTTGTCGGGCCGATCGGCCTCGAATACCTGGCCCTGCTCTTGCGCCAGGTCCTGCATGCGTTCTCTGATCAAGGCGGCGGCTTGTGGATGCAGCACCAGCTCGCGCCCCAAGGCCCTGGCGGCGCACTGGCGGGTGTGGTCGTCCGGCGTGGCGCCAATGCCGCCGCAGCAGAACACCACGTCATTCGAGGCAAAGGCGCGCTGCAGGGTCGCGGTGATGCGCTCGGGCGAATCCCCCACGTAGTCGGCATAGTCGAGTTGCAGGCCGCGCGCCTTGAGCAGCGCTATGACCTTGGACAGGTGCTTGTCGGCGCGCTTGCCGGAGAGGATTTCATCGCCGACGATGATCAGGCCGAAGCCGGGCGCAACGCCGCCGCGCCGGGCCGCCCCAAGCAAGGCGAGCCCCCTCGGGGGGCAGCACAGTACACGAAGTGACAAACGTAGGGGCATGGTCTTAGCGCTCGCCATCGCCGGCACCAGAGGGGTTGGGAGCGGCGTCAGCCGGCGCTGTTAGCAGCTCCAGCGCTGTGTCCGTCACCGCCAGGCTGACAACCGGGGCCGCGGCCAGCGCGGTCTCGGCCCGCAAGGCTTGCAGTGCCGCCAGACCGTAATGCGCAAACCACAGGGAAGAAAACGCGAAGATCAACGTATAGAGCCAGATCGCCAACGGCAGCAGAATCACAAACGCCGCCGCCCACAGAGCGCCCGAGGCCCAGATCAGGCTGGGCGCCGCGCCCAGATAGCCGGCCAACACGCCGATGCCCAGCAACCAGGGGCGATGACGCCGAAATAGCTCGCGCCGCTCCTGCGCACTGGCGTGCTCGGCCAGGGCATCAAACGCCAGCACGCGGTAGGTCAGCCAGCCCCAGATCAAGGGCGGCAGTACCAGAATCAGGGGCGGCACCAGCCACAGGGGGATCGAAACAATCAGCGCGATCAAGGCCAGCCCGGTCGAACCCAGCGACCACAGCAGGCTGGACATGACCGAGCCGCCGCGCTTGCGCTCGAGCTGGGGAAAGCGCCGCTCGGCCACCAGCAGCGTCAGGGCCGGCGTCATCAACAGCGCCACCAGCAACAGCGACAGCACCACAATGATGGGTGTTACCGCAAAAATCACAATCAGGGGCGCCAACACCATCTTCAGGCGGTCCAGCCCAATGCTCTCCAACCAGGACCAGACCTTGTTGATGACCGACGAGGCCTCCAATGCCCCGCGCACCCAGTCCAGCGCGGCGTCCCAATAGAAGTAGCCCAGCCCCAGCGCCAGCGCCAGCATCAGCAGCAAGGGCAAGAAGGACAGGGCGATCACGCGCGGACGCACACAGTACGCCAGCGCGCGCCAGAAGGAGTCAAGCAACAGGTTCATGGCATAAGCATAAGGGCACTTTGACAAAAATCCCGCTGCATCGCACGGGTAAGATGGGTGCGTGATTGCGTCAAGTCAAAGCCGCTTCTTTTGCCAATTCATTGGCCGCTTGCGCGCTGGGCTGGTTGGGCCCGGGCGTCAGGGCTGCCAAGCACCACCCAAGGAACTGATATGAGCCAAAACCCGAGCGCCAAAATTCGCACCGTTGCCCTGCTCGGCCACGGTGCCGCCGGCAAAACCAGTCTGACCGAAAGCCTGCTGGCCGCCAGCGGCGCCATCAGCAGCCGCGGCGCGGTCGAAAAAGGCAACACCGTCTGCGACTTCGACCCGCTCGAGAAGGAACTCGGCCACTCACTGCAATCGTCCCTGGTCAGCCTCGACTGGCGCGGCGCCCGGATTCACCTGATCGACACCCCCGGCTACCCGGACTTTGCCGGGCAATCGATTGGCGCGCTGGCGGCGGTCGATACCGCGCTGCTGGTCATCAACGCCCAGACCGGCATCGAACTCTCGACCGAGCGCATGTTCACGCTGGCCGGCGAGCGCGGCCTGTGCCGCATGCTGGTGGTCAACAAGATCGACGCCGACAACGTCGATCTGGCGGCGCTGGTGGCTGACATTCGCGAGCGTTTCGGCAAGCAATGCCTGCTGCTGGAGCTGCCGGCGCACCAGGGGCAGGACGTGGTGGAACTGCTCGGCCACGACAGCGGCGAGAGCGACTTTGCCTCGGTAGCGGCGGCGCACCGCAGCCTGATCGACCAGATCATCGAACAAGACGACAGCCTGATGGCGCGCTACCTGGAGGACGGCCTTGAGCCCAGCCCGCAAGAGCTGCACGCGCCGTTCGAGCGCGCGCTGCGCAGTGGCCATCTGATCCCGATCCTGTTCGTCTCAGCCAAAACCGGCGCCGGCGTGGCGCAACTGCTGGACGCGCTGGCCGAGCTGGCGCCCAACCCGGCCGAGGGCAACCCACCGCCGTTTTACCGGGGCGAGGCCGGGCAGCCGCCGCAGCCGTTTGCGGCGCAGCCCGATGCCGACATGCACGTGCTGGCCCATGTGTTCAAGGTGGTGGTGGACCCCTTCATCGGCAAACTGGGCGTGTTCCGCGTGCACCAGGGCACCATCGCTAAGGACGCGCAACTGTTCGTCGGCTCGGCCAAGCGCGCCTTCAAGGTGGCCCATCTGTACCGCCTGCAGGGCAAGGACTACCTTGAAGTGCCTGAGTTGGTGCCGGGTGACATTGGCGCCGTGGCCAAGGTCGATGAGATCGAATTCGACTGCGTGCTGCACGATTCACATGACGAGGACCAGATCCACCTCAAGCCGCTGGATTTTCCGCAGCCGATGCAGGGGCTGGCGGTGCAGACGCGGCGCAAGGGTGACGAGCAGCGCCTGCTCGAGATCCTGCACAAGCTCGAACTCGAAGACCCCTGTTTCAAGATCGAGCGCCATCCCAACAGCAACGAAACCGTGCTTCGCGGCCTGGGTGAAATGCACCTGCGCACCAAGCTGCTGCGCATGCAGCAGCAGTACAGGCTGGAGCTCGACACCAGCGCGCCGCAAATCGCCTACCGCGAGACCATCACGGCCGGGGCCGACGGCCACTGCCGCCACAAGAAGCAAAGCGGCGGCGCCGGCCAGTTCGGCGAAGTGATGCTGCGGGTCGAGCCGCTAGCGCGCGGCGCCGGCTTCGAATTCATCGACAGCGTCAAGGGCGGCGCCATTCCCGGCGTCTTCATGGCGGCGGTGGAAAAAGGCGTGCGCC
>JAKFXU010000085.1 GCA_021731215.1 Rhodoferax sp. | reverse complement strand
TTGCCCTGTCGCCCGCCATCGTGCAGCAGATCTACGGTCCGGCGCGCGAATTGAATGTCATCGCGATTGATCCTGCCCTGGAGCGCCTGCTGGTGCAGGCGCTGGGCAACTTGAACGGCCCGGCGCTGGACCCCGGCGTGGCCGACATCTTTACCCGCACCGCCGCCGAGGTAGCGCTCAAGCAGGAAGAAGTCGGCATTCCGGCCTGCCTGCTGGTGCCCGATCAAATCCGCAGCGCGATTTCCCGCCTGGTGCGCCGCGTGGCGCCCCGGCTGCAAGTGCTCGCGCACAGCGAAATTCCTGAATCCCACACCATCCGCATCGGCCCGATACTCAGAGGCGCACCCGCATGAACATCCAACGTTTTACGGCCATGACTTCGCGCGAGGCGCTGGCCAAGGCCCGCCTCGCCTTTGGCGACGGCACCCTGATTTTGTCGAACCGCCCGACCGCCTCGGGGGTGGAAGTGATTGCCACCGCCGAAGACACGCTGGCGGCGCTGGAGCCGTCCGACACCCTGGCCCAGCGCGCCAGTGCGCAGCTTGCGCCGCGTCGGCCGGTGGCGCCGCTGGCCGTCGACGCCAACAGCGCGGTCGCGGACGATGCCACCCAGTTGGCGATGAGCACGCTGTCGTTCCAGGACTATGTGCGCGAGCGCATGCTGCGCCGCCGCCATGAAGCCCTGAACGGGGGCGGCGCGGCGCTGGCGCCAGAGACCGTGGCGCCAGCGCTGGCCCCGGCTGCGCGCGCCATGCCGGCCGCCGTGCCACTGCCGGCCCCGATCCAGGTGGCGGCGCGCAAAGCGGCGCCCGTTGCCGCAGCCACGCCAACGCCGGCACCGACTATGTCGCAAGGGATCGTGGACGAGTTGCACGCCATGAAAGCCCTGATTGAAGACCGCTTCAACACCCTGAGCTGGCTGGGCCAGGCGCGCCAGCACCCGATTCAGTCCAGTTTGATGCTAAAACTGATCCGGGCCGGCTATTCGCCGACGCTGGCGCGCACCATTCTGGAGCGCATGCCGGAAGACATCGGCGGCGCCGAGTCGCTGCGCTGGGTCATGAATATTCTGGAGCGCAACCTCAAAACCGACGCCTCAGCGCGCCCCTTGCATGAAGAGGGTGGCACCTATGCCCTGGTCGGCGCCACCGGCGTCGGCAAGACCACCACCGCCGCCAAACTGGCCGGCCTGTGCGCGCACGCCCATGGCCCCCACAGCGTCGGCCTGATCACGCTCGACACCTACCGGGTCGGCGCCCATGAGCAGTTGCGCTCTTACGGCCGCATGCTGGGCGTGGTAGCCCATCTGGCGCACGACCGCGCCGCGCTGCAAGACCTGCTGAACCTGCTGGCCAACAAGAAAATGATCCTGATCGACACCACCGGCCTGGCGCCCCATGACCCGCGCAAGCGCGGCATGCTCGACGGCGTCGATCTGCCCGGCGTCAACCGGCTGCTGGTGATCAATGCCGGCGGCCACGGCGACACGCTGGACGATATGGTGTCATCCTTCAAGTCCAACGGGGTGCAGCAGGCGGTGCTGTCCAAAATCGACGAGGCGGCCAAACTCGGGCCGGCGCTCGATGCCGCCATTCGCCACCAACTGGTGTTGCGCGGCGTCACCATGGGCCAGAATGTGCCCGAAGACTGGGAAGCGGCCGACGCCGCCAAACTGGTGCGCCTGTCGATGCGCGCGCCGACCAAATCGGCGTTTGATCCCAAGGCGGCCGATCTGGGTTTCTTCTTTACCCAGGCCAGCGCCGCACAGCCGGGACGGCTTGATGCTTGAAATCTGCGTCAACCAGGGGGCCGGGCTGCAGCGCATGGCCCGCCAGGCCGCGCCGCGCGTCATGGCGCTGGCCAGCCACGGCAACCAGCAGGGTGAACTGCCCTTGCTGTGGAGCCTGTGCGCCACGCTTGACAGCTTCGGCTACCCGGTGGCGGTGCTCGATGCCACCACGTTTGAGTCGGCCAGCAACCCCGGGCTGGCGCAACTGCTGGCCGACGCCGCCTGGCACGCTGACGAGCGCGCGGCACCGCTGTCGTGGTCGGTGATACCGGCGGCACTGGGGCTGCAACAGTTGTGCGCGCGCGATGCCGGGCCTGGTCTGCCAGTGGCGGCGCTGGGCGGCTTGTTTGACAACTTTGGCGTGCTGCTGATCTACGCCCGCGCCGATATCCTGACCCGCTTGCTGCCCGACAGCGGCATTGCGCCCCTGCTCACCGTGTCAGAACTCAAGACCTCGGCGCTGAGCGCCTACCAAGCGCTCAAGCAGCTGTTGCTAAACGCCAGACTCCGGCCTACCATCGCAGTTTGGGCCGGCGAGCCCGGCTCGGACCTCCCGCTGACCAGCCGCTCCCCGATCAACAATTTGCAGGAATGTGCAATGACTTTTCTGGACTACCGTCCTGATGCGCTGGCGGTGCGGGCACCGCAGCCCGGACATGACTCGTCTGACGACATGCACCGCCTGGCGCTGCGCCTGCTGGAACAGGCCATGCCGCTGCAGCGTCACGCGTTTGGCGGGAGCCCTTGATGTACACCGCCACCGGCCAACTCGACCGCAACGCCTTGATCAAGCAGTACCAGCCGCTGGTGCGCCGCCTGGCCCACCACATGATGGCCAAGTTGCCGGCCAACGTGCAGGTCGATGACTTGATCCAGGTCGGCCTGATCGGCTTGTCCGAGGCCCTGGCCCGCTACGAGGCGGCGCAGGGGGTTCAGTTCGAAACCTTTGCCACCCAGCGCATTCGCGGTGCCATGCTGGACGAACTGCGCGGCAACGACTGGATGTCGCGCGGCTCGCGCAAGAGCCAGAAAGAAATTGAACAGGCCTTGCGCCGGCTGGAGCACCAGCTCGGGCGCACGCCACTGGAAAGTGAAATTGCCGCCGAACTGGGTTTGAACCTGGCCGACTACCAGGCCCTGCTGGGCAAGGTGCGCGGCACGCAACTGGTGTACCTGGAAGACATGGCCCGTGGCCATGAGGACGAGGACAGTTTTCTGGACCGCCACGTCGGCGACGAGGCGGCCGACCCGCTCCATGTGCTGCGCGATCAGCGCCTGCGCCAGGCCTTGGTCAGCGCCATCAAGCACCTGCCCGAACGCGAACAATACATCATGAGCATGTACTACGAGCAGGACATGAATCTGAAAGAAATCGCGGCCGTGCTCGATGTCACCGAGTCACGCATCTGCCAGCTGCACAGCCAGTCGATTGCGCGCTTGCGCGCCAAGATGCGCGCGCACTGACTGCGCTTGCGGGCTGGCCCCGCAGGGTGGGATTCAAATTGATGTGGCGACGTCAGGCTCGCTTGCTCTGCTATTCACAGTTGGCGTTTCTCGGGCCGTTGCAACTGGGAAGAT
>JAKFXU010000234.1 GCA_021731215.1 Rhodoferax sp. | reverse complement strand
CCCCTCTTCCGCCCGGCGGGGCGGGAGAGGGGCGGGGGGAGTGAGTGGGGGAAAAATCACAAGCTAAAGAAAACTCAAAAATAGACTTACTTGGAAGCCGCTTCCCACACCGCATGGGTATAAGCCGCCTTGCCCGGATCTTTCTTGATCACCGGCGAGCTGCCCGCGGCCAGCAGCACCTTGACGGTGCGCTCAAAAGCGGCCGGCTCCAGGTAGCCGATCTTGGCGGTGCCGGCGTTGGTGATGAGCTTGGCCACGTTGTCCATCTGGCGTTTCTGCACTTTTTCCGTCGCGCTGCCCGACATGTCGGCGGCCACCACAATCTTGGCGGCTTCAGCCGGGTTCTTCACCGCCTCGTTCCAGCCCTTGAAAGTGGCTTTGAGGAATTTGCCCATGCGCGCCACAAAAGCCGGGTCTTTCAGTTTGGACTCCAGCACATAGAGGCCGTCTTCGAGCGAAGCGACGCCTTCTTTTTCATAGAAGAAAGTCACCAGATCGCTCTCTTTGACACCGGCGTCCACCACCTGCCAGTACTCGTTGTAAATCATGGTCGAGATGCAGGCGGCCTGGTTTTGCAGCAGCGGATCGACATTGAAGCCCTGCTTGAGAATCTTGATGTCGGCGTCCTTGTAGCCGAGCTTGGCCATCCAGTTCAGGAACGGGTACTCGTTGCCGCCGTACCAGACGCCCAGCGTCTTGCCCTTGAAGTCTTTCGGGCTGGTGACGCCACTGGACTTTTTACAGGTCAGCATCAAGCCCGACTGGTTGAACACCTGGGCGATGTTGACCAGCGGCACGCCCGCTTCGCGCGCGGCCAGGGCGTCAGGCATCCAGTTCACCACCACGTCGGCGCCATTGCCGGCAATCACCTGCACCGGCGAAATGTCGGGGCCGCCGGGCTTGATCGTCACGTCCAGCCCTTCGGCCTTGTAATAGCCCTTGGCCTGGGCCACGTAGTAGCCGGCAAACTGCGCTTGCGGCAGCCACTTGAGCTGGACGGTGACCTTGTCAGCCGCGCTGGCACTGGCGCCGACGGTAGCGCCGCAGACGGCCAGCACCGCCGCCAGCAGGCCGCTGGTGACCTTGAAAGAACGAATCATGGGAAAGCTCCTTGGGTTGAGGAAAAAAACAGTCAGTCTAAAGCGGCTGACCACGCGACGGGACACACCATCATCCTTCACGCACCGACGGATGCCAGAAGGCGGCACGCCGTTCCAGTTGCACCAGCAGGGCATAGGCGAGCGAGCCGGTCACGGCCGCCACCACGATGGCGCTCCAGACCAGCGGCATGTTCATGCGCGCCGCTTCGGTTGAAATACGAAAGCCCAGGCCGGAGGTGGGCGAACCAAAAAACTCGGCCACGATGGCGCCGATCAGGGCCAGCGTGGCATTGACCTTGAGCGCGCCGAACATGAAGGGCAGCGCGGCCGGCAAGCGCAGCGCCAGCAGCGTTCGCCCATAGCTGGCGGCGTAGCTGTACATCAGCTCGCGCTCCAGTTTGCCCGCGGCCTTGAGCCCGGCCAGGGTGGATACCAGCATCGGAAAAAACGTCATCAGCACCACCACCGCCGCCTTGGACTGCCACTCAAAGCCAAACCACATGACGGCAATCGGCGCCACCGCGACCAGCGGGATGGTGCTGGTCAAGGACGCAATGGGCAACAAGCCGCGCTGCAGGAACGGCAGGCGGTCAATCGCCACCGCCACCGCAAAGCCCAGCCCCGAGCCCAGCGCCCAGCCGATCAGCACCGCTTTCAGCACGGTCTGCACGAAGTCGCCCCACAAGGTGGGCCAGTGGCTGGCGATCGATTGCAGGATCAGACTCGGTGGCGGCAACAGGACTTTGGGCACGTCAAAGGCGACCACCAGCAACTGCCAGAAGTAGAGCACCCACAGACCAAACAGGGCGGCGGTCAGGGTGCCGTAAATGCGGGCGCCATCGAGTGCCGCCACCAGCCGGATCGACTGCAGCGCCAGCAAGGCCAATACGCCGGTGGCGAGCCAGAACAGCGGCGTCGGCGGCGCCGCTCCCGTGGCGGCGGGCAGTTGCAGCAAGGCCAGCGCGCCGGCCAGGCAAGCCAGGGCAAACCAGGCGGTGAAGCGGGCCGTGCGCTTCATGGCTGATACCGGTGGCGCAGCGCCAGCCGTTCCACCCCGGCCACCACCGTGGTCAGGGTCAGGCCCAACAGGGCCGACATCACCAGCGCCGACCAGATTTGCACCGTGTTGCCGTAGTAAGAGCCGGTCAGCAGGCGCGCGCCCAGCCCGGCCACGGCGCCAGTGGGCAACTCGGCCACCATGGCGCCGACCAGGCCGGCGGCGATGCCGACCCGCAGCGCCGGAAACAAGAACGGCAAGGCCGCCGGCAGGCGCAGCAGCCACAGGGCCTGCCAGCGGCTGGCGGCGTAGGTGTGCAGCATCTCGGTCTCGATGCGCTGCGGCGAGCGCAGGCCCTGCACCATGGCCACCGTGACCGGGAAGAAGCACAGGTACATGGCGATCACCGCCTTGGGCGCGACCCCGGCAAAACCCAGACTGCCCAGAATCACCAGCACGATCGGCGCAATCGCCAGCACCGGCACCGTTTGCGAGGCCACGATCCAGGGCAGCAAGGCGCGGTCCAGCGTGCGCGAATGGACAATGCAGACCGACAGGAACAGGCCCAGCAAGGTGCCCAGCACAAAACCCCAGAGCGTGGACTCGGCCGTGACCGCCACGTGGAACAGCAGGTTGCGCGGCGAGTCCAGCGGCCAGTCGACCAGGCTAGACCAGAGATCGAGCGCCACCTGATGCGGCGCCGGCAGCACCGGGCGCTGCATCTCCATGGTCGCGCCCAGCAGGTCCTGCCAGCTCCAGGCACTGTCCTGGGGCATAACGCGCTCGATCGCACCAGGGGCATTGAGCGCCCAGGCGCCGCCATACCAGGCCAGCAGCACGGCCAGCAAAATAACGGCAATCGGCAGACCCTGGCGCCTGAATGCCGCCAGCCTGCGTTTGCCAACTGAATCAGTCATGGTGGCCATCAGCCAAGGCTTCGCGCACCGCGTGCGCTACTTCGATGAACGCCGTGCTGTCGCGCAGCCCCAGGTAACGCGCATCCGGCAGCGGTGAATCAATCACCTTGACGATGCGCCCCGGGCGCGGCGACATCACCACGATGCGGGTCGACAGGTAGACCGCCTCGGCGATCGAGTGCGTGACAAACACCACCGTGCGGCGCTCGCGCTGCCACAGTTGCTGCAACTGCTCGTTGAGGCGGTCGCGCGTGATTTCATCGAGCGCGCCAAAGGGCTCGTCCATCATCAAAATTTTTGGCTCGAACGACAGGGCGCGCGCAATCGACACGCGCTGCTGCATGCCGCCCGACAG
>JAKFXU010000233.1 GCA_021731215.1 Rhodoferax sp. | reverse complement strand
GCCCCAAGTTCAAGAAACGGAATCAGTTGGGAATGGGTGTTCAAACTACGGTCGTATTTACCGATCTTTTCGGCAGCACCAAGGCCTTTGAAGCCTTGGGCAATGCGCGGGCAACGCAGGCGGTGACCCAGGTAACGAGCTGGATTGCCGCCATCGTCGAGGCGCACGGCGGACGCGTTGTCAAGATGCTGGGCGACGGGGTGCTGGCCTTGTTTGATCACAATCAGTCCGCCATCAATGCCGTGGCCGAGATGCAACGCAAGCACCAACAACGCATGACCCGGATGCCGCTTGCCCAGCGCATGCCGATCCGCATTGGCGTGGCCAGCGGCGATGTTGAATGGGTGGCGGGCGACTGCTATGGCGATGCGGTCAATGTGGCGGCGCGTCTGAGTGATCTTTGCGGTCCGCACCAGATCTGGGCCAATGGCGCAGCACTGGACGGCGCCCGTGAATCAGAGAGCATGCGCTTTCGGGTGCTGGGGCCAATCAGCATTCGCGGTCGCGCCGAACCCTGTACCGTCTACCAGATCGAGTGGCAGGAGGATGTCGCCTCGGCGCTCATGACGATGCAGGCAGATGCTGATCCCAAGCATGAGGGCACCCAGGCCGACGCCCTGGGCGGACAGATTGAGCTAAGCTGGATGGACAACAGCAAGACCTTCAAGGCGTTCGAGTTGCCGATTCACATGGGGCGCATCCGCCAGGTCGAGTTTGTGGTGAACGATCCGCGCGTCTCCCGCACCCATGCCCGCGTTGACTGGCGCAATGGCAGCGTGGTGCTGGTGGACGTCAGCTCCTACGGCTGCTGGGTGCGCTTTGCCGGCGGCGGCGCGGACCTGAGGCTGCGGCGCGAAGAATGCGCCCTGCACGGAAGCGGTGAAATTGCCCTGGGCTCCTCATTCGCCGACCCGACTGCACCGACCGTGCGCTTCTTGGTGAGCTGAGCGCAGGTCAGAGGGGAGACGGAGGTTTTGGCTTGTGAATTGTGAAGGGGGCAATTCAATATTTACCACTTAACATAAGATACATCGTATCAAGCACGAGTGTCGGCAGATTTACCAGTTTCCCCTGGGCTGGCGCGCCCGGACGAAGGCGGCAATGATCTCGGCGGCATCCTGCCGATTGGCGCGTTGGGCGAAGTCGATGGCTGACAAGCCCTGCGCGTTCTTGAGCAAGGGGTCGGCGCCGGCTTCGAGCAGCAGTTTGACCGCCGCTGGCGTGCCGTAGTGCGCGGCCATCATGAGCGGCGTGGTGCCGTTGGGTGAGGCGGCGTCAATGTAGGCATGGTGATCGAGCAGCAGGTTCATCACCGCCAGGTGGCCGTTGGTGGCGGCGTAATGCAGCGGCGCCCAGCCGGGCTTGTTGACGTCTGCGCCCTTGACAATCAACTGCTGGCAAATCTCGGCCAAGCCTTTGAGCGAGGCCAGCATCAGCGGGCTTTCGTCTTGCGCGCTGCGCACTTCCACATTGGCTTTAGGCCAGTCGATCAGCACCGCGGCAACCTTGAGCGAGGGCTCCCGCAGCGCCAGCAGCAGGCCATGCTGAGCGTCCGGGTTGAGCGTATTGACGTCAAAACCCCGCTGCAGCAAGGCGCTGACGGTGGCGGCATCGTCGCGTTTGATGGCCATGAAAAAATCATCGTAGGAACCGGCATGAGAAACTGAATATATATATAAAACAACAAGATAAACAAGTTTCTTAAAGCTATACATGATGTTTTGCAAGACCTTTGATTTCACTGCAGAACGCCTTTGAACAGGGCCTCGAAGTTGCGACTGGTGATTTCGGCGATTTGCGCCACCGGGCACTGTTTGAGTTGCGCCAATTGGGCGGCAACATAAGGCACCAGGGCCGGATTGTTGGTTTTGCCGCGGTAGGGCACGGGCGCCAGATAGGGGCTGTCGGTCTCGATCAGCAGACGGTCCAGCGGCACCAAGGCGGCCACAGCGCGCAGCTCATGTGCGCTCTTGAAGGTCAAAATGCCGGAAAAAGAGATATAAAAGCCCCGGTCCAGCGCGGCGCGCGCCACCTGGGCGGTTTCGGTAAAGCAATGAAAGACGCCGCCGGCGCTGCCGGGCGCGCCGTCTTCGCCCTCCTCCTGCAGAATGGCCAGCGTATCGTCGGCGGCGCTGCGGGTGTGTACCACCAGCGGCAGCCTGAGTTGGCGCGCAGCGCGGATGTGGGTGCGAAAGCGCTCGCGCTGCCAGGCCATGTCGGCCACGCTGCGCGCGCCCAGGCGGTAGTAGTCGAGGCCGGTTTCGCCAATGCCGACTACGCGTGGCAGCTGGCCCAGGGTCAGCAGATCGTCCAGACTGGGCTCGGCGACGCCTTCATTGTCGGGATGCACGCCGACCGTGGCCCAAAAATTGTCGTAGCGGGTGGCCAAGCCATGCACGTCGGCAAATTCCTCGAGCGTGGTGCAGATGCACAAGGCGCGCTCCACCTGCGCCGCGCTCATGGCCTGGCGGATGGCGGGCAATTGCGCCGCCAGTTCGGGGAAGGTCAAATGACAGTGCGAGTCGGTAAACATGGCAGCGGCCAGCGCAGGCGCGCTCGGCTCAGATGGTTTGGGTGGGGCGATCGGATGCCATGCTGGCACCCAGAATTTCTTCAATCCGCAGCTTGAGCAAACGCGACTTCTCGTCTTTGGGGAACAGAATGCCAACCCCCTGGGTGCGCTTGCTGGCCGCCTTGGCCGGCGTCACCCAGGCCACTTTGCCCGCTACCGGATAGCGCTGGGGGTCTTCTGGCAGCGACAGCAACACGTAAATATCATCGCCGAGCTGGTAGTCGCGTGAGGTCGGGATGAAGATCCCGCCTTCGGTGAAGAGCGGGATATAGGCCGCATACAGGGCCGGCTTTTCCTTGATCGCCAATTGAATGACGCTGGGGCGGGCGAGGTGGGGAGGTGAGTTACTCATGCGAAGCCTAATGCCTTGAGTTTAGGGCGTTTTGGGCCTGGCTCACAAGCGCTTCCAGCATCAGGCCGGGATTAAACGGGTGCTCCACGCTGCGCGTGGCCCTCGCCAGCATGCGCGACCAGGCCGTCAGGATGGCAACCGAGCCGCTGGCGGGCAGCTCAGCCGCCTCAAAAAACCGCGGTGCCGCGCCCACTTTCAGTGCCAGCACGTCATGACACAGTTTGTGCAAGGCGTCCACCGTTTGCGCTGGCGTCCAGTCCTTGAGCACGCTCAGATCGCCGCGCGCCATCGCTTTGGGCAGCTTGAGCCAGGCCTGGGCGTCGCGCCCTGATTGGGAAAACAACAGGGCGTCCTGCGGGCGCCCGCCGGCGGCGCGCAGCATGACGGCGGCCGCCGGCGCCGGGATGCCCTGCGCCTGCAGCCAGGCCAGCGCGGCGGCGCGGTCGGGCCAGA
>JAKFXU010000013.1 GCA_021731215.1 Rhodoferax sp. | reverse complement strand
AGGTAGCCCTTCAGGATGCCGTCCTCGATCAGCACATTGCGCTGGCTGGTGTTGCCTTCGTCGTCCACATTGAGCGAGCCGCGCCGGTCAGGCAGCGTGCCGTCATCGAGCACCGTGACGCCTTTGGCCGCCACGCGCTGGCCGATGCGCCCGCTGAAGGCGCTGGAGCCCTTGCGGTTGAAGTCGCCCTCCAGCCCGTGGCCAATCGCTTCATGCAACAGGATGCCGGGCCAGCCGGGCCCCAGCACCACCGTCATTTCACCGGCCGGTGCCGCTCGCGCCTCCAGATTGGTCAGTGCCGCCTTGACCGCCTCATCGACGTATTGCGTGATGCACGCAGCGTCGAAATAGGCCAGCCCGAAGCGCCCGCCGCCGCCGGCCGAACCGACTTCACGGCGGCCCTTGTGCTCGGCAATGACGGTCACGGAGAGGCGCACCAGCGGGCGCACATCGGCCGCAAGCGTGCCATCGGCGCGCGCCACCAGCACCACATCGTATTCACTGGCCAGCCCGGCCATGACCTGCGCCACGCGCGGGTCTTTGGCGCGGGCCAACTGCTCCACCTGCTCCAGCAGCTTGACCTTGGCGGTGCTGTCGAGCGTGGCGATCGGGTCCAGATCCTGGTACAAGGAACGAGCCGCTGCAATTTTTTGAACCGGTGTTTTCACCCGCGCTGACTTGGCCGCCGCCGAAATGGTGCGCACCGTGCGGGCCGCATCCAGCAGCGAGGCCTCGGAAATGTCGTCCGAGTAGGCAAAGGCGGTTTTCTCACCGCTGACCGCGCGCACACCGACGCCCTGGTTAATGCTGAAAGAGCCGGTCTTGACGATTCCCTCTTCCAGACTCCAGCCCTCGCTGCGGGTGTACTGGAAGTACAGGTCAGCTTCATCCACCCGGTGCGCCTTGATTTCGGCCAGCGCGCGCGATAGATGGGATTCATCCAGGCCGAAGGGGTTAAGCAGCAGGGACTTGGCTAGGCCCAAGCGTTCAAGGGTGGGTTGGCGAGAGATCATGCGGCGATTCTAGGCGCCCGCCAATACCCCGCCCGGGCGCAGGCCGGCGCTCATCGAAAGACCAGCCCCAATGGGTTCCTGCGTTGCGTCACGACTGCACCAGCCTTTTCGATTTGGCGATCGACATCAAAATGCCCAGCCCCAGACCGAGCGTAACCATGGCGGTGCCGCCATAGCTGATGAAGGGCAGCGGCACGCCCACCACCGGCAAAATGCCGCTCACCATGCCCATGTTGACAAAGGCATAGGAAAAGAAAATCATGGCGATCGCCCCGGCCAGCAAGCGCGAGAACAGGGTCGGCGCCTCCAGCGCGATGGTCAGGGCACGCAGCACCAGAAAGACAAAACCCGCGATCAGCAGCAGGTTGCCGAGCAGGCCAAATTCTTCCGAAAAGGCGGCAAAAATGAAATCGGTGGTGCGCTCGGGGATGAACTCCAGATGGGTTTGCGTGCCCTGCATGAAACCCTTGCCCCAGAAGCCGCCCGAGCCGATTGCGATCATGCCCTGGATGATGTGAAAACCCTTGCCCAGCGGGTCCTTGCCGGGATCGAGCAGGGTGCAGATGCGCTGCTGCTGGTAGTCGTGCAGAATCGACCAGCGCACCCCCTGGGCACACAGAGCAGGCTCAAAAATCACCAGCAAGGCCAGCGCCACCAGCGCCAGCAGCACCGGCGGCAGCACCAGTTTCCAGCTCAGGCCGGCAAAGAAGATCACCGACAGGCCCGCCGCCAGCACCAGCAGCGAGGTGCCCAGGTCGGGCTGCTTCATGATCAGGCCAACCGGCAGCGCCAGCAGCGCGCCGGCCGCCAGAAAGTCGAGCGGGCGCAACTGGCCCTCGCGCTTCTGGAACCACCAGGCCAGCATCAGCGGCACGGCGATTTTGAGGATTTCGCTGGGCTGGATGATGACGCCCACATTGAGCCAGCGCTGCGCCCCCTTTTTCGCGATGCCAAAGAGCGCCACCGCAATCAGCAGGGTGACGCCCAGCACATACAGCGGCAGCGCCAGCGCCATCAGGCGCTGCGGCGCAATCTGCGCCACCGTGAACATGATGAAGCCCGCAATCAGCATGTTGCGCCCATGATCCGCAAAGCGGGTGCCATGGTCAAACCCAACTGAATACATGGTCAGCAGGCCAGCGCAGGCGAGCAGGAACACGGCAAACGCCAGCGGGCCGTCAAAGCCACGAAACCAGGGCGCGATGCGCTGCCACGGGTGAAATTTTCCAAAATGATGCGCCATGCCCGGATTATCCCGCCAGCGCTCAGTCCAGTCCGATTTCCACCACCGTCTGGCCACCGGCGCTGGCGATCACCAGAGCGGCGTTGATGGCAGTGGCGCGCTCGCGCAGCGTGCTCAAACCGGTGCGTTTGACGCGCTCCGGATCGAAGCCGCAGCCGTTGTCGATCACCCGCAGCCGCGCGCCGCGCGCTGGCGTGCTGCGCAGCTCGATGCGCAGCACGCTCGCCTGCGCATGCTGCAGCACATTGGAGAGCGCCTCGAACACCATGAATTGGAGCTGTCGCATGGCCTTGTCATCGAGCCGCTCCAGCGGTGGGAGCTGATCCACCTCCCACTGCAGCGTAATGTCGGAGTCTTTAAGACGCGGCTCCAGCCGGTAGCGCAGATTGGCCAGCAGGGCCGTGATGTCACCGGGCGGCAGGTTGATCGCATCAATCGACAGCTTGAGCTGGTCAAGCGAATCGCGCAGGGTCTGCAGCAGTTGCGCGTTGCTGGCCTTGCCGGACTGAAGCTGCCGGATGGCGGAACTGATGTGGGCGCCCACGCCGTCATGCATGTCACGCAGAATACTGGTGCGCTCGGCGGTGCGCTCCTGCGCGCGGGCCAACTGCTCCATCTGCCGGTAGCTGGCCGCCAGCGCCTGCTCCTTCTCGACCACCTTGGCCGTCATATTGGCCATCAAGTCGCGGGCCAGCACACTGGCCGCATGAAAACGGCTCAGCACGATATAGCCCAGCGCCAAACCAAACGCCACCGATGAGAAACGAATCCAGGACACGAAATCGAGGTCGTCGCTCAGGCGAATCACCAGCCAGTCACGCAAACCCGCCAACACATTGAGCATGATCGCAGTGGCAATGATCAGACGCTGCGTCGAGGGTTGACGCAGGGCCGCCCAAAAATAATAAAACCCATAAGCGCTCAGTGAAATACTTGCAAATCCGAACCACGCGGTCAGATAGAGCTCCTGCTGGCGGGTCACTCCGAGATAAACCACCGGCGCCGAGCTCAGCAGCAGCGCCCAAAGAAAGGCACGCACCCAGGGCATGCTGGCATGGCGGTGCCAGCCCGCCACCTGATGGCAAAACAGGGCAGCGCAACAAATCCAGCCGGCGTAAGCGAAGTTCTGCAG
>JAKFXU010000153.1 GCA_021731215.1 Rhodoferax sp. | reverse complement strand
ACGTGGGCCAGGAAGGCGTGGTGCGGCGCGACCCGTTTGCCATGCTGCCCTTTACCGGCTACCACATGAGCGACTACTTCCAGCATTGGCTCGATCTGGGCGCCAAGCTGGAGGCAAGCGGCGCCCGGCTGCCCCGCATCTTCACCACCAACTGGTTCCGCAAAGGCGACGACGGCAAATTCGTGTGGCCCGGTTATGGCGAAAACATGCGCGTCCTGAAGTGGATGATTGACCGCCTCGAAGGCAGCGTCAAGGGCCACGAAAACATCTTTGGCATCACCCCGGAGTACGCCGAAATGAACTGGGTCGGGCTGGACTTCACGCCCGCGCAATTTGCAAGCGCCACCAGCGTCAGCAAGGCCGCCTGGCTCAAGGAACTGGAGTCGCACAGCGCACTGTTCGAGCAACTGGCCCACAACCTGCCCCAGGCGCTGCTCGATACCAAGGCGCTGTTTGAGCAGCGTCTGGCCGCCTGAGCTATTTGGAGGGTGAAATGATGGAAAGGCGGCGCTCATGCGCCGTCATCGGTCGCAATCTAAGCGCGGCATCGAGTTGGTCGACCAGTTCGGCCCAATCGGCATCTTTGACGATTTCTTCACGCAGAAACGCGGCCTGGGCGCTGCTCCAGAACGGAGCATCGGCCAGCGCGATGTCGGTGGCCAGCGGCGTGTGCGTGCTGAGGAACTGCCGAATCCCCGGCTCATCCGACGGCAGGCCGAGTTGGGTGAAGAGTTCCGTAAAACCGTGTATCGACTGGTCCATGCTGCGCCTCCTGATGGTTGCGGCGCCGCCGCGATGCCCGGCGCGCCACACTTGCACAAGCTGGCGACACCCCGTTCTGGAGCAGCGCGCCAATGGGGCTCAAGTCTACAACCAGCTCGCCCGCGCCGTCCTTGACTATTCGCAGGGCTCGCTGAACGGTTCGCGCACCACCTGCAGTGTGACGTGGTGAATCTCGAACTGGTCGTGCAGCTGCCGGGTCGCCTCGCGGTAAAAGTCATCGTCGGCCGGCCCGGCGGGCATTACCAGGTGAGCGGTCAGGGCGGTCTGCGAAGTGCCCATGGCCCAGACATGCAGGTCATGCACCCGCTGCACGCCCGGCAAGGCCAGCAGGCAGGCCCGCACCGCATGCAGGTCCACGTGGTCGGGCACGCCGTCGAACAGCAGGTGCAGCGATTGCCGGAACAGACCCCAGGTGCCGGCCACGATGACCCCGGCAATCAGCAGGCTCAAGCCCGGGTCGAGCCAGTTCCAGCCCTGCCACAGCGCCAGGCCACCCGCCAGCACCACGCCCGCCGACACCAGCGCGTCGGCCGTCATGTGCAGAAAGGCGCCGCGGATGTTGAGGTCATGCTTGCGCCCGCGCAGGAACAGCAGCGCGGTGGCGCTGTTGACGACAATGCCGACGCCCGCCACCGCCATGATGGTCAGGCCCGCCATCGGCTCCGGCGCGGCCAGCCGCTGCACCGCCTCCCAGACCAGCGCGCCCATGGCGACCAGCAACAGCAGGGCATTGAAGAACGCCGCCAGGATGGAGGCACGCTGCCAGCCATAGGTATGGCGCGCGTCGGGCCGCCAGCGGCCGGCCAGCAGCCCACCCCAGGCCAGCACCAGACCGGCCACGTCGCTCAGGTTGTGGCCGGCGTCGGCCAGCAAGGCCAGCGAGTTGACCTGCCAGCCGTAGAACGCCTCCACCGCGACAAACGCCAGGTTGAGCGCGATGCCGATGGCAAAGGCGCGGTCGAAGTTGCCTGGGGCGTGGTTGTGGTCGTGTCCGGCACGCATGGCTTCTATCTTTCAGTCCACGTCATTCTGCGCTGACACCGGGCCGACGCCTGGTAGGTGACTCACGATTCACACAGATTCGACTCGCAAACCACTGCGGGCCGCGGCCTCAAGCTGGCGTTTGTCGGCTGAGATAAAAATATCGGCCTGCAGCGCCACCGCGCTGCCAATGTGGATGGCGTCCATGCCACGCAGCACGTTTTTCTCCAAACTCCAAATCGCTGGGGCCAGTACCACGGGCGTCAGGTCGCAAATGGCGGCATCTTCAATGTCAGCCATTAGCAATGACTTCAGTTGCCGATATTGCGTATCGGTGATCTTTCCTTCCCGTTGCAATCGGCAAAAGGTCGAAACAACTTCAGGCAAGGCGACGCCGGACAGGATGATTTCCGTCGCTTGGTCGCACCATTGCAGCACGGCATCGGTGCCCGCCTCGCTGACATAACGCTTGACGAATGCCGACGTATCGAAAAAAACGCGCATGGGGCTGGCCCGTTCAAAACCCGGCTTCACGCTCTTGGAGAATCATGCGACTGAGCGAAACGCCGTCCAGCACCAGGGGTTGCGCCTTGCGGCGCTTCCAGGATGGGAGCTCGGCGATGACGGGGACAATGTCGGCGATGGCCTTGCCGTTGCGCAGCACCCGCACCGACTCCCCTGAAGCGACAAGGTCGAAATATTGCTTGGCGTGGTTACGCACTTCGGTGAAGGTGGCTTGCTTCATGAGGCACTCAAAATGTACAGAATGATGCAAGTATAAATGTGCACTTCAAACCATGCAAGCAACATCACGCGCAGCCGGGCGGCATCAACTGGCGGTTCATCGGGGCGCGGCATGCTCCAGGACAAACGCCGCAATGGAGGCGACATCCGAGAGCGCCAGCAGCGTCAGGTTGGCATCGGGGACATCTGTATCGCTTGCGATGGCCACGATGCCCGGCACCTCGGACCCCAATGGCGCCTTGCCTGGGCCTTCGCGCCAGACCTCCAGCTTGGGGAAGCCGCCGTTCTTGAAGCCCTCAATCAGCACGATGTCACAGTCTTGCATGCGCTCAAGCAGAAAATCCAGCGACGGCTCGGCGCCGCCGCGCAGTTCGTGCATCAGCGCCCAGCGGTCATTGCCCAGCAGCAGCACCTCTTTGCAACCCGCTTCGCGCAGGCGATAGGAATCCTTGCCGGGACGGTCAATGTCGATGTTCTTATGGCTGTGCTTGATCAGCGAAACCAAATGTCCACGCCCGGAAATTTCAGGGACCAGACGTTCCAGCAGCGTCGTCTTGCCCATCCCTGAATGCCCTGCGATGCCGAAGACTTTCATTTATCACCTTCCAAAGTTAGTTCCGCAGCACAAAGTCTGAGACCTGGCCCGCATGAAAACAGGGCGTGCGTCAGCAGCATGGCGCCGCGTTCCGTCAGGGATACAACCTTCAAGCTGAATTTCCCCGCGCTGTCTGCACAAGCAGCTATCAATTAAGCAGCTCGGAGCAATCGGCGATGACCCGGTCCGGGGCGCAGGCCTCGATCGGCTGGCCCATGTTGTAGCCGTAGGGCAGCGCCCAGACGGTGACGCCCGCGTTGCGCGCGGTGGCCACGTCGATGCTGGAGTCGCCCACAAAC
>JAKFXU010000155.1 GCA_021731215.1 Rhodoferax sp. | reverse complement strand
AAATTGACCGCAGCGGTCCATTTTTGGCTTCGCCGCTCTTCGAGAACACCGTCTTTTTGACCCATAGCGGGGCTATGGGCCTGCAAATCCGGCAAAAACTGTCCTCGCTGGGGCCAATTTTGGCTTCGCCGCTCTTCGAGAACGCTCTCGACGACCAAAGCCCGACAGGCTCCTAGCAGATGTAGGGTGGGCAAAGCGCAGCGTGCCCACGGACTGGTTTGTTGGAGTGGATTGAAGTTGGTGGGCACGCTGCGCTTTGCCCACCCTACGGCTACTGGTGATACTGAACCCGGAGTTTCTTCGTGATGACTGATTTGAAAGGCAAAACCGCCGTTCTCACCGGCGCCGGTTCCGGCTTTGGCCTGGAATGCGCGCGCATCGGCGCCAGACTGGGCATGAACCTGGTCTTGGCCGACGTGCAGCAGGATGCGCTCGCTAGAGCGCAAACCGAGATGCGGGCGGCTGGCGCACAGGTGCTGGCGGTGCAACTCGATGTCTCCAAAGCGAGCGAGGTGGAGGCGCTGGGACGCGCCGTGCAGAATCGCTTTGGGGCGCCGCACTTCGTCTTCAACAACGCCGGTGTCGGCGCCGGGGGCCTGATCTGGGAGACCAGCGCCAAGGATTGGGAATGGGTGATTGGCGTGAATCTGATGGGGGTCGCCCACGGCATTCGTGTTTTCACCCCCATGATGCTGGACGCCGCCAGAAAAGACGCCGGCTACCAGGGCCACATCGTCAACACCGCCAGCATGGCCGGTCTGCTCAATGCCCCCAACATGGGTGTTTACAACGCCAGCAAACACGCGGTGGTGAGCATCAGCGAGACCCTGTACCAGGACCTGGCGCTGGTCACCGATCAGATCAGCGCTTCGGTGTTGTGTCCGTTCTTTGTGCCAACCGGCATCAGCCAGAGCCAGCGCAATCGCCCGGCCGATGCGGTGCCGGCCAAACCCACCAAAAGCCAGCTCATCGGGCAGGCCATGAGCGACAAGGCGGTAGGCTCGGGCAAGGTCAGCGCGGCCGAGGTGGCGCAAAAGGTGTTCGATGCGATGGCCGCCCGCCAGTTCTACATCTACAGCCACCCCAAGGCGATTGGCTCGGTACAGATCCGGCTGGAAGACATCATGCGGGGGCGCAACCCGACCGACCCGTTCAGCCACAAGCCGGAATTGGGTCTTGAATTGAAACGGGCGCTGCGGGCCGATTAAGGCGCGGGCAGCAGCGCCGCCAGCGGTGCGGCGGCTTCAATGCACGTTGACGCGCCGTTTTTCGGAAAATGAATCCAGTTGCATCACCAGGTGCTCTGACTTTCCAATCAGGTCCACAAACTGGTTGAGCTCGGCGTCCTGGATGAAGCTGGCCGACGACTTGGCCGTGAGCAGCTTGTCCGGGTGCTGCGGTCGCGCCACCGCATAGCCCTGCACGTAATCGACCCCGATTTCGGTCAAGGTCTGCACCGTGGCGTTGTCCTCGGCCCACTCGGCAATCACCTTCATGCCCAGGTTCCTGGCCAGGTTGACGATGGCTTCGACAATCGCGATATTGGCCGGGTGCTGGTTCATGTTGATGATGAAGCTGCCATCGATCTTGAGCAGATCGGCCGTGAATTCCTTCAGGTACGAGAACGAGGTGTAACCGGCGCCGAAGTCGTCCAAGGCTACCTTGGCGCCGTAGCCGCGCACTTTGTCGACGAAGCGACGCGTATTTTCCACATCGTGCAAGGCCACGCTTTCGGTGATCTCCAGGCACAACTGACTGACGACATGCAGGTTTTCCTCCAGCATGGCGTACACATCCTGCAGAAACTTCTCGTCATTGAGGGATGCGCCGCTCAAATTCATGCAGACAAATTTGGTGTGCTTCATCTGCCCGTAATGGCGGTTGAGCCAGGCCAGCGTGGTCGTCAAGACCCAGCGGTCAATCATGCCCATGCGCCCACTGGATTCCCCAGCCGCGATCAGGTGGTCGGTGCGAACCACGTTGCCTTCCGGGTCGCGCATGCGCAGCAACACCTCGAAGTTGAGCGAATCATGCGGCGCTGTGAGCGACATGATGGGCTGCATTTCGAGATACAGGCCATCGGTGGCCGTGCTGGTGGAGAGCAGCGCAATCAGTTTGAGCTCAGCCTCGTGTTGCTGGAACGCGACGGCATGCTTTTCATACACCACCAGGCCATTGCCGTTGCCGGACTTGGCGGCACGACAGGCGCGGTCGGCGGTCGACATGGCGTCATTGAACTGCATGCCGGCGCTGACCTCGACCAGGCCGATCGAGCCGCGCACATAAAACGCCTTGTCGCCCACGCGGTAGGGCCGGGTGCCAATGCTGTCGACGATGCCGCGGCACATGAGCGCGGCCAGCCCGATGCCGGCGTCAGGGAACACGATGACGAACTCATCGCCGCCGACCCGGCCAAACTGCTGGTTGGGGGCCAGCATGTCCGCGACGCGCTGGCACACCTGTTGCAGCACGTCGTCGCCGGCGCCGTGGCCAAACAGGTCATTGATCAGCTTGAAGCGGTCGAGGTCGAGGTAGGCCAGCGCCAGCGGGTTGCCCTCGCTCAGCCGGGCGATGGCGCCGTTGAGCACCTTTTCGATGCCGCGCCGGTTCAGGACCTTGGTCAAGGGGTCATGGTTGGCCAGGAAATACATATCTTCGGTGGCCCGGGATTTTTCCGTGACGTCCTGCAAGGAGCCCTCGATTTTGTCGCGCGCCAGCGTGGCCTTGACCAAAAAGCGTTTGGCGCCACTGAAACCCAGCATTTTCTTGCCCGTGATTTCCATCTCGTCGTGCTGCTTGTTGTGCACCATTTGGTGCAACTGGGTCCAGGCACCGTCGGCGAAATACTGCTGCCAGGCATTGCCGCTGTCGGTCAGCACATTGGGGCTCAGCATGGCGAGCAGGGCCGGGTTGGCGCTCATGAAGCGGCCGCGCAGGTCCAGCGTGAACAGGCCGATCGGCATGGCCTCGTAGGTATGCTCCAGTTCGGCCTGAACCTCGAGCCGCTGTTCGTGCTCCTGGCGCATTTGTTCGGCAATCGCCAGCGCTGCCAGCAGGCTCGACGACAAGGCGGCGGTGACGCTGTTGACCGACCCGATCAGGCCCTTGAGTCCCAGCGCCGCAGCAAGAACCTCGTAAAGACTGGCGACCAGGGTGATGGCAATGGAAGCGCTGTACCACATGGCGACCCGGGAACGGGTTTTCATCAGAATGCGCGTAAGGTAAAACACCAGAACGCCGATACTCAAGCCGGTCGACACCCAAATAAAAGGAAGAAACGACCGGTAAGGTACAGCAACCGACAGCAGCAGCAGTGGCAGGCAAGTCCATTGCGCAACTCGCAACAGCAATAGGGAGCCGGCTTTGGTCAGGTCATCTCGAAATAGAGCCTTGAACAGGGTTACCG
>JAKFXU010000076.1 GCA_021731215.1 Rhodoferax sp. | reverse complement strand
TGCACGACATCCTAACAGCCGCTCTACTGCTGGCCGCGCACGCCTGCCCCGGCGGCGTGGCCGGCTTCAGCACCAGCGGCGAAAGCGCGCTCCAATCGCGCTTCAATACTGCGGCAAACAAGGCAGGCTCAATGCGGCGGCCGGTAATTTCTTCAACCGAAACCGTGCAGCGCCGCAGCTTCTGCGCATCCTCGGGGTGGGACATCAGCTCGCACAGCAAGGGCCAATCAGTCTCCCCGATCAGGGTTGCGGCCACCAGCAACACGCCTGACTGACGTCTTCTTTGGGCCAGTCCAACCAGCTTGCGTCCCTCGGCGTTCACCAGCTCCCAGGGCGACAGGCCGCCAAAGCAAGCCCATGGCACCGCGCTGGCCGCCAGCGCAGCGCGGGCTGCGCCCAGCGCCTGCGGCGACAAGGCACGGGCTGGCACGGCAAACTCCCTAAGTACGGCCAGGTGCAGTTGCCCCAGGTGACGATAGCTGTCGATCAGACCGTGGCGCACCCAGGGGTGCTCATGCGGCAAGGCGAGCGAGGCGCTGACCAGCCACGGGCCGCTCAGAACGGCAGCACCGCCCGACTCCCGCGCCACCAGTTCGGCCCGCTGTCCAAGCCGGCGCTCGATTTCAGGGTACAGGAATCGCTGGGAACAACCCAGCACAAGGGCGGGCGAGGCGCAGGTCCAGACACCGCATTGCGGGCCGGCACTTGCCAGCGCGAGCTGCTGCGCATTCCACGCCTGCTCTTGCGCGGCGGTGTTTACGCTGCCCCCTTGAGCAGGGCGATTGGCTTACCCGACGCGAAGGTGTCACCGGCTGGCACCAGTATCCTCTCGATGCGGCCGCCCGCCGGCGCCACGATCTCCTGGCTGGCCTTGATGAGGACAACATTGGCCAGCGGCTGGCCGGCGCGCACGGCATCCCCCTCGGCTACCAGCCATTTATCCAGCAGGGCCTCGGTGCCGGCGTCGATATCTTTCCATGCCTCAGGATTCAAGGTGATCCCGATCATGCGGCCGTCCCTTGCGCCACGCGCACCTTCATCAGCGTCTGGGCCGCCTCGACAATGGCAGCGACCTGCGGGATCACAAACTGCTCAAGCGGCCGGCTATAGGGAATCGGCACGTTGGGCACGGCAAGGCGCTTGACCGGCGCTTTCAAGCGCAGCGTGTCCAGGTTTTCTGCCACGATGGCAGAGATTTCGCCGGTCAGTCCAAAGCCCAAATAGTCCTCATCGGCAATCAGGAGCCGTCCGGTTTTCGCCACCGACTTGAGAATCGCATGGCGGTCCAGCGGCACCAAGGTACGCAGATCAATCACTTCCACACTCAGCCCCAGGCGCGCCAGCTCGTCGGCTGCAAGCAGCGCCTTGTGCACCATCTGGCTGAGCGTGACGATGGTGAGGTCGCGCCCTTCGCGCACCACCCTGGCCACGCCAAACGCAATGGTGTAAGGCGCCTCGGGCACCTCGTTGCTGCTGCCTTCGAAATACGCCATCCACGGCAGGCCCATGATGCCCTTGTGGTACATGAACATGACCGGGTTGTCATCGCGGATGGCCTGGATCATCAGGCCCTTGGCGTCGTAGGCATTGGACGGCACCACCACCTTGATGCCGGGCATGTGGGCAAAGCTTGCGTACAGGCACTGCGAGTGCTGGGCGGCATCGCCGTAGCCCCCGCCAATGGCGGTCGTCAGCACCACCGGCAGCTTGATGTTGCCGCCCGCCATATAGGTATTTTTGGCCAGGTGGTTGTAGATCTGGTCCATGCAGACCCCGAAGAAGTCAACGAACATCAGCTCCACGATCGGTCGCATGCCGGCGGCGGCGGCACCGGTGGCGGCACCAATGAAAGCGGTCTCCGAGATCGGCGTGTCCATGATGCGCTCGGGGCCGAACTTGTCGAGCAGGCCCCCGGTGGCGCCAAAGATGCCACCATAGCTGCCAATATCTTCGCCCATGACGAACACATTGGGGTCGCGTGTCATTTCCTGGGCTATGGCCTCCGAGATCGCCTGGGCCATCGTGAGTGTGCGGGTGGTGCTCATGTTCTGCTCCTGGTTTCGGTTGCTTGGGCTTCAGACGAAAACATCATTAAGCGCATCCTGCGCCGCCGGATAGGCGCTCTGGCGGGCAAAGTCGAAGGCAGCGGCCACCCGCTGTTTGGCCCGCGCCACGATGACGCCGTCTTCACCGTCGCTCAGCAGGCTGCGGCTTTTCAGAACCGCCGCCAGCTTGGGAATCGGATCGCTCTTGCGCAGATTGCTGACCTCGTCCTTGGGCCGATAGAGTTCCGGGTCACCCTGAAAATGGCCCAGATAGCGGTCCGTCTTGACCTCGATCAGGCTGGGGCCCTCACCGCGACGGGCGCGTTCGATCGCTGGCCCGACCGCCTCATACACTTCAAGCGCGTCATTGTTCGCCACCCGAATGCCGGGCATGCCGTAGGCCGCGGCACGATCCGCCACCCATTCGATACTGGTCGCCTTCGACTTCGGCACCGAGATCGCCCACTGGTTGTCTTCGCAGACAAAGATCACCGGCAAGCGCCAGAGTGCGGCCAGGTTCAGGGACTCGTGAAACGAGCCTTGATTGGCGGCGCCTTCGCCGAAAAATGCGATCGCCACCCAGTCCTTGCCCATTTTCTTGGCCGCCAGGGCGGCCCCGCAGGCCGGGGGCAAACTCGCGCCGATGATGCCGCTGCAACTGAACCTGTGCTCGGGGTCAAACAAATGCATGTGGCCGCCCTTGCCCTTGCCAAGCCCTGTGACCTTGCCGAACATTTCGGCCGTCATCTTGTCGAGCGGCACCTCTTTTGCGATCGCAAAGTGGTGCGGTCGGTGGGTCCCGACGACGGTGTCCTCTTTCTTCAAATGGGCGCAAACGCCAACCGCGACCGGCTCCTGCCCCGCAGCGAGATGCATCTCGCCGGGCACCGGACCCGATCCGATATCAAACGCCAGTCCTTTTTGAATCTGGGGTGGCAGCTTGCCTTCCAGGTAGACGTTGGCCATGGTCTCTTCGTAGTGCCGGATTTCGACCATCTTCTCGTACATCCAAAGCAATCGTTCCTGGCTGGCTGGCATGTTCATCTCCTCGAAGTAAAGGTGAACCCCATACCGAAAACGGGTCTTAATCGCGTTTCAGCATCAGGGAAAAATGAACGATAGACCGCACGTCAGCTTCATCATTGATAAAAATCAATAGGCAGCCTGAGAGACTGCTTGAACGCTGCTGGAGGTCCCGTTGCTGGCGCCGCCAGACCTTGCAGGCGCCATCAAATCGAGGCGCTGATCGGCTTCAAGCTGACCGTCACATCGCCGCACTGGGCCCGGTGCCGCAGCGCATGTTCCATCACCACCAGCGCCAGCATGGCCTCGGCAATCGGCGTGGCACGGATGCCGACGCAGGGGTCGTGCCGGCCTTTGGTC
>JAKFXU010000158.1 GCA_021731215.1 Rhodoferax sp. | reverse complement strand
TGCGGGCCTTGGTCGCCGCAGAACAACCCGAAGCCATGGCAGCCAGTCTGCAGGCAGCGATCAACGCGATGACTTGAGCCCCAAGTTCAAGCCAGCGCTTTGAGCCGCATTGCCAGCGGCGCGTAGCCGTGGTTGAGCGGGCCGCTGCCCTGGCCGGTGCGTACCTGCGCGCCGGCTTGCAAGGCTTCGCGCACAAAGCTGCGGGCCTGCTGCACCGCCTCCCGCAGCGACGCGCCCAAGGCCAGATGGGCCGCCATCGCGCTGGAAAGCGTGCAGCCGGTACCGTGCGTGTTGGGACTGTGGATGCGCGGCGCCTCCATCCAGAATTTGTCACCGTTATCGGTCACCAGCAAATCGATCACGCTGTCGCCCGGCAAATGCCCGCCCTTGAGCAACACGGCGCGCGCGCCTTTTGCGAGCAGTTCCAGCGCGGCCTGCTCCATGTCTTGCGCCGAGCTCAACGGGCGCCCGACCAGGAGCGCTGCCTCATCCAGGTTGGGGGTAATCACCACAGCGCGTGGAAACAGCTCGCGCACCAGCACATCGACCGCCGCCTGGTCGATCAACACCGCGCCGCTGGTGGCCACCATCACCGGGTCGAACACCACGTTTTTCAAGGCATGGCGCTCGATCGCCTCGGCCACCGTGCGCACAATTTCGGGCGCGTTCAGCATGCCGATCTTGACTGCATCGGCGCCGATATCTTCCAGCACCGCATCAATCTGGTCGCGCAGCATCTGCGCCGGCACCGCGTGAATGGCGCGCACGCCGCAGGTGTTTTGCGCCGTGAGCGCGGTGATGGCCGTCATGCCGTAGCAGCCCAGCGCCGCAAACGTTTTGAGGTCGGCCTGTATCCCCGCGCCCCCGCCGCTGTCCGAACCCGCGATCGACAGCACCCGGGGGTACTCGAATTTGAAATCATCAACAATCATCGATTTATCCTTGCCTCACCGGTGTTGAACTTCAATCCGCGTCCATGAGCTGTCTGAGCGCCGCCGCCGCGGCACGCGGGTCTGGCGCCGCGCACAGCGCGCTGACCAGCGCCAGTCCATCGGCCCCGGCCGACAACACCGCGCGCGCATTGCCGGCATGAATGCCGCCAATGGCCACCAGCGGCAAGGTGGTCACCGAGCGCACCTGGCGCAAACCGTCCAGCCCCCACGGCACTTGCGTGTCGGTCTTGGTCGGCGTGGCGTGAATCGGACTGACCCCGAGATAGTCGATCGGCAGCGACGCACTGCGCGCCACGTCGGCCATGGTCTCCACCGACCAGCCGATGAACACCTCGGGTGGCAACAGCCGGCGCGCTTGCGCCACCGGCATGTCGCTCTGCCCCAAATGCACGCCGCGCGCCGCGCAGGCCAGCGCCACGTCAATGCGGTCATTGATCACCAGCGGGATGTCATGGGGCGCTAGCAGCGTCTTCAACAACATCGCCTGGGCCAAAAAATCGCGCGTGTTGAGCTGCTTCTCGCGCAACTGCACACAGGTCACGCCCCCTTGCACGGCCGCCGCCACCACGTCGGTCAGCGTGCGGCCGCCGGCACTGGCCTGATCCGTGACCAGATACAGGCGCAGCGCCTGCAACGCGACACCGCGCGCCGGCGCCATGGCCATAACCATGGCGCTTAGCACCCGGCCAGGTCGAGCTTGAGGCGCTGCTCGAACGTGCCCTGATCCAGCAATTGCAACTCATCAAGCAAGGCCATCTGCAAACTGCCCACGCCCTGGCCACGCGCCATTATTTTTTCAACCGCCACTTCGCCCGCCACACCCAGCAATGCCATGGCCGCCACGGTGGCGCGCCAGGCATCGCTTTGCACGGCACAAAAGGCGCCAATCAGCGCGCTGGCCGAGCAACCTACGCCGGTGACGCGGGTCATCCATTGGTGCCCATTGGACAGTCGGGCGCAACGCCCTGGCGCATCCAGAATATGGTCGATCTGGCCGCTGACGCAGACCACGCCCCCGGTGCGCTGCGCCAGCGCCCGGGCCGCGCCCAGCGCATCGTTGGCGGCGGCACTGCTGTCGACACCGCGGGTCTGCACCGCTGCACCGGCCACGCTCATGATCTCCGAGCCATTGCCGCGCACCACGGTTGGCGCGGCCGTCATCAGGAGTTGCTCAATGCTCTGGTTGCGGTAGCGCGTGGCACCGGCACCCACCGGGTCCAGCACCACCGCAATGCCGCGCGCTGCGGCCGCCACCAGGGCCAGACGCATGCTCTCGATCCAGTACGGATCGAGCGTGCCCACATTGAGCACCAGCGCCTGGGCGATGCCCACCATGTCGGCCACTTCCTCATGGGCGTGCGCCATCACCGGCGAGGCCCCGGCCGCCAGCAGCGTGTTGGCATTGAAATTGATGGCCACCAGATTCGTGATGCTGTGCACCAGCGGCGAGCGCTCGCGCACGGCGAGCACATCGGACCAAAGATCGGAAGATGAAAGTTGCGTGGCCATGTAATTCCAAAGAAAAGAAGACATGGGCCCGACAGACGACAGTGGAAGAAGCTTCCCTACGCTGGCACGACCCAGATCAGGTTCAAAGAGTATGTCTCAGTCACCCGCAGGCGACACCTCTAGCAGCCGGGAATTATCCCGGAAATTTTGCCGGCTGCGACAGGCGAATGGTGCCAGCAAGATTTTTAAAACACCCATCGCCTGGGCGCCAGAACCGCAAAAAAATAACGCTATAATCCAAGGCTTGTTCCTCGATAGCTCAGTTGGTAGAGCGCCGGACTGTTAATCCGTAGGTCCCTGGTTCGAGCCCAGGTCGAGGAGCCAAAAAATCCAAACGAATCAAGCCCTTGCGAGAAATCGCTGGGGCTTTTTTCACGTCTGGATCGGGGCCATTGCAAACCTTTGGGTTCTGCATTGGTTCGGTGGGTTAGATCAGAAATATGGGCATTGGAGTCTTCTTTCGTGCTTGTTCGTATGCCATTTCCGGTGTCATGCCGGTTTGGACCCTTTTTCTAAAAGACCCAGGGTTAATGCCCAGCTCTCTTCCTGCTACCGCCCACGTCCGAACTACAAACCTGCCTGGAGATGCCACGTGCGCTCTATTCCCGACCCCAATTTCACCGTCATCGACCACAAGGAGCTCAGTTGGGTATTCCGATCGATCGTGACCGGTCATTCCGGTTTGTCGCCGGGCGGGTTAATTTGGTGAAGGTTTTGGCCATGATTTGTTTCTCAATATTCAAATCGTGGCAAGTGACTGCGATCCAACCCCCCACTGGCAATCATGCAGAAAGTGGCCCAATGATCCCGCAGTAAAGAGAACCCTTCTTTCTTTAGACAGCTCCAATCCGGTCTTCCCGGGTAATAAATTCGATCTTCAACTTTGCTAGGTATCCAGCCATGCGTATGGTGTTGCGCCATCAGTCATAATCGCCGTCATGCAAACCTAAGGTTTGCATGACGGCGATT
>JAKFXU010000023.1 GCA_021731215.1 Rhodoferax sp. | reverse complement strand
AGCAGGGCAAGGTCGTGCTGCGGGTTCTGATTGGGGTGGACGGCCAGGCGCAAGCGGCCGAAATCGATCAATCCAGCGGCTTTGACCGGCTCGACCAGGCCGCCTTGGGCACCGTGCTGCGCTGGCGCTACCTGCCGGGCCGGCATGCCGGTGTGCCGCAAGCCATGTGGTTCAAGGTGCCGATCAGCTTCGTGCTCGAATAGCGCGACTAGCCTGGCCCCCACGCTTGTCACTTCGTGTACTGCGCTGCCCCCCAAGGGGGCTAGCCTTGCTTGGGGCGGCCCGGCGCGGCGGCCTTCCAGGGCCGGCTCAGAGGCCGATCGCGGCAATCGCCACCTTGGCGATCTGGGCATCTTCGCTCGACTTGACGCCGCTGACACCGACAGCGCCCAGGCACTGGCCGTCTTTCATGATCGGCACGCCGCCCTCCAGCAGACCCTTGATCTCGGGCGCACTCAAGAACGAGGTGCGCCCGCCGTTGATGACCTCTTCGTAGACCTTGCTTTCACGCCGGCCCAGCGCCGCCGTATGGGCTTTGGCCGGCGCAAGGTGGGCCGAAATCGGCGGGGCACCGTCCAGGCGCTGCAACCACAACAGATGACCCCCGTCGTCGACGATGGCAATGGTGACCATCCAGTTGTTTTTCAGGGCTTCGGTTTCGGCTGCCGCCGCCATGGCTTTGACATCAGACAATTCGAGCGTGAATTTGGTTTTCATGGGGTAAGCCCTTGGTTGGAAGAGGGAACAAGCATAACGGCTGTTTGGCTGCGCTTTGGCCGCATGGCGGGTGAAGGTATCCTTACAATAAATAGGCGTCCAATTCGGGTGATTCGCATGACAAGCCCTGATTGACCCTAGAATCCAGCCCATCTGCAACCGGTAGACCTTGAAGGAGTTTGACTATGACTGACTACGTTCAACAACTTGAGCGCGGCTACGGCGCTGGCACGTTGACCGCGCAACGCAACCAGGTGCTGCGCAACACCTACTGGTTGCTGGCTTTGAGCCTGGTGCCCACCGTGCTGGGTGCCTGGCTGGGCGTGGCCACCGGCATCACCCGCTCCCTGAGTGGCGGCATGGGCCTGATTGTGTTTCTGGGGGGTGCTTTCGGCTTCATCTACGCGATCGAGAAAACCAAGAATTCAGCCGCCGGTGTGCCGGTGCTGCTGGGCTTCACCTTCTTCATGGGTTTGATGCTGTCGCGCATGATTGCCATGGTGCTGGGCTTCAAGAACGGCACCGATCTGGTCATGACCGCCTTTGCCGGCACCGCCGGCGTGTTTTTTGTGATGGCCAGCCTGTCGAGCGTCATCAAGCGCGACCTCTCCGGCATGGGCAAATGGCTGTTTGTGGGCGCCATCGCGGTCATGATCGGCGCCATCATCAACGTATTCGTCGGCTCAACCGCAGCCATGATGGCGATCTCGGTGGCCGTCATTGGCATTTTCAGCGCCTACATGCTGTACGACCTGAAACGCATCGTCGATGGCGGCGAAACCAACTACATCAGCGCCACCCTGGCCTTGTACCTGTCCATCATCAATGTGTTCCAAGGGCTGCTGGCCTTGCTGGGCATCTTTGGCGGCGAGCGCGACTGAATGGGCCTGAACGCCTGCTGAAAAAGACCCTGCGGGGTCTTTTTCTTTGGGGACGCCGAGCCAGTAGCACTCAATGCGGCGCACAATTTGCCGATAAAGGCATTATTCCTGCACACCATCCCATGACCCTGCGCCTGTTGCTCCTTGCTGTTGCCCTGCTGCTGGCAGGCTGCGACATTCCCGGCCTGGGGCCGGATCCGCGCATTGCCCAGCGCGAGGCCGAAGCCAAAGCCATTGGCAGTGCCTGCCGCTACGGCCTGCGCAGCATAGAAGACTGCTACGGTCTTTACGAGGACGCCTCCAAAGCCGCCATCTTCGCCGGTTGGAAAGAGATGGACGAATACATGCGCGACAACAAGATCACCGGCATTCGCTCCGCCTCGGACCAGCCCCCGGTGGAACAAGTCATCGTGGAAGACAAGAAGCCACAACCCGGCACCGGCGACAAAGCAGCAGACGCCAAGCCGGCGCCAAAGACCGCCACGCGCTGAATTTTGCGGCGGCGTGTGCCGTTGCGGGTTCAAACCTGCCGCTCGAACACCGCCATGCTTTCCACATGCGCCGTGTGCGGGAACATGTTCACCACGCCCGCCGCGGAACAGCGGTAACCAGCCTGCTGCACCAGCACAGCGGCATCGCGCGCCAGCGTGGCCGGGTTGCAACTGACATAGACAATGCGTTGGGGCGGTGTCCAGTCCTGCGCGCCGGCGGTCGACGGGTGGTTGACGGGATCGATCTGCTGCTGCAAAGCCGCCAGCGCCTGGACCAGCGCAAAAGCGCCCTCACGCGGCGGGTCCACCAGCCATTTATCGGCCACGCCGTCTTCAAGCAGCAAAGCCGGCGTCATGTCAAACAGATTTCTTGCAACAAAATTGGTAGTGCATAGCGTTTGTTGGCCAGGCGCCGCCGCCCGGTTTCGCTGGTAATTCTCGCGTGAGCGCGCCACCAGCGCCTCGCTGCCCTCCACCCCCAGCACCTCGCGCGCCAGCGTCGCCAGCGGCAGCGTGAAATTACCCAGGCCGCAGAACCAGTCGATCACGCGCTCGTCTTTTTGGGGGGCCAGCAGCCGCAGGGAACGCGCCACTAGCACCTGGTTGATGAACGGGTTGACCTGGGTGAAGTCGGTCGGTTTGAACGGCATGGTGATGCCGAACTCGGGCAGGGCGTAACTCAGTGGCTCGCCACCCTCGTCGAGCAGATGCACGGTCTCGGGCCCCTTGGACTGCAACCACCACTGCACACCGCTGTGCGTTTGCGCAAAGGCGCGCAGCCGCGTCAGATCCGCCGCGCTCAGCGGCTCCAGATGACGCAGCACCAGCGCGATCACCGTGTCACCACACGCCAGTTCGATCTGGGGACAGGTCTCGATCGCGTCCATCGAGGCAATCAGCGAGCGCAAGGGCAGCAGCAAGGCGCTCACCTGCGGGGGCAGCACCAGGCATTCCTTCATGTCGGCCACATAGCCGCTCTTGCGCTCATGAAAACCCACCAGCACCGCGCCCTTCTTGCGCACATGGCGCACCGACAGCCGGGCCCGGTAGCGGTAGCCCCAGGCCGGGCCTTCGATGGGCCGCAAAATGGTGTCGGCCCGGACCTTGCCCAAGTGCCACAGGTTGTCCTCCAGCACCCGCTGTTTGACGGCCACCTGCGCGCCCATATGCAGATGCTGCATCTTGCAGCCGCCACAGGCCCCGGCGTGCAGGCCAAAATGGGGGCAGCCCGGCTTGACGCGCTGCGACGACTCGCGGTGAATCGCCGTCACCGTGCCTTGTTCAAAATTGTTTTTCTTGCGGTGGATATTGGCGCTCACCCGCTCGAACGGCAGCACGCCCTCGATGATCACCACCT
>JAKFXU010000024.1 GCA_021731215.1 Rhodoferax sp. | reverse complement strand
ACCGTGCCCTGACCCAGATGGAACTCTGGCAGGCCAGCGGACTGAAGCTCCCGGTCAGCGTCAATATCGGCGCCCGTCAGTTGCAGCAAACCAACTTCGTCGATCGCCTGCGCGCGCTGCTGGCGCTGCATCCGAACGTGCGAGCGAACGACTTCGAGCTCGAAGTGCTGGAAACCAGCGCGCTGGAAGACCTGGCGCATGTGTCCCAGGTGATCGAGACCTGCCGCCAGATCGGCGTGATGTTCGCGCTGGACGACTTCGGCACCGGTTATTCCTCGCTGACCTACCTCAAGCGCCTGGCGGTGACCCAGCTCAAGATCGATCAGAGCTTTGTGCGCGACATGCTCGACGACCCGGATGACCTCGCCATTCTGCAGGGCGTGATCGGCCTGGCCGCGGCCTTTCGCCGCCAGGTCATCGCCGAAGGGGTGGAGACCGTGGCGCACGGCGAAATGCTGCTGCAACTGGGCTGCGAACTGGCCCAGGGCTACGGCATCGCGCGCCCGATGCTGGCACCCGAGCTACCGGACTGGCTAGCGGCCTGGCGGCCCGATCCGGCCTGGGTCGATCTGCCCACACTGAGCCGCGATGATTTGCCGCTGCTGTTTGCCAGCGCCGAGCACCGTGCCTGGATCAGGGCGATCGAAGCATTTCTGAAGGGCGAGCAAGCAAGCACGCCGCCGCTGGATCACCACCAGTGCGCTTTCGGTCAGTGGCTTGATGGCGGGGGCCAGACCCGCCACGGTGCGCAGCCCGCCTACCCGGCCATCCAAGCCCTGCACCGACAGGTGCATGCGCTGGCGGCGCAATTGCTGGCGCTGCAAGCCCAGGGCCACGGCCCGCAGGCACTGGCCCGGCTGGGCGAACTGCACGGCCTGCGCGACGCCTTGCTGGCCCAGTTGAAGACACTGGTGCAGGCACGCCAGCCGGTTTGATCTGCATCGGACGGTCTGAGCGCCATGCGCCCGTCATGAGCGTAGGGTGGGCAAAGCGCAGCGTGCCCACGCGTTTGAGTCCAGGCCGGACTCAGGCCGCATCAATGAAGGCCGCCACCCGCGCCAGTTGATCCGGCACATTGAGCGCCGGGGCATGGCCGCAACCCTCGATCTCGACCACCTGCAGCAGCCCCAGGGCACCGGGGCCGCGGCGGCGCATCGCGTCGACGGTTGCCGGCAACACCAGATCGGAGCCGGCCCCGCGCAGACACAGCACCGCCATGGTGAGGGCATCGTAATGATCCCAAATCAAATAATCATCGGGGTGGCTGATGAACTGCTGCACCATGGCCGGGTCGTAATGCGGCGTGACCCGGCCATCGGGCAGGCGGCGGATGGAGGTTTCGGTCAAGCGCCGCCACTGGGCGTCACTGAGCCAACCGTAAGGCTGGTAGACCTGGCGGAAGAAGGCTTCGAGCTCCAGCACGGTGGCAAAAGCCGGTGGACTGCCGGCGTAGGCGCGAATGCGGCTGATCGCGGCATCTGCCAGTTGCGGCGCGTTGTCGTTCAAGGTCAGGCTCTGAATGCGCTGCTTCATGCCGGGATTGAGCAGACCAGACGCGCACACGGTGCCGATGGCGCCGCCCATCGAGGTGCCGACCCAATGCGCCTTCTCGATCTTGAGGCGGTCAAACAGCTCCGCTGCCATGCGCGCATAAAACGCCAGACAGTATTCCTGCTCCGGCTGCGGGCTCCACTGACTCAGGCCCCGGCCGATGGTGTCGGGGCAGATCACCCGGTAACGCATGCTCAGGTGCTGGGCGAGTTCATCCATATCGCGTCCGGTGCGCGCCAGGCCATGCCAGGCGATCACCGTGTCGGGATTTTGGGCGCCCCACTCGGTGTAATGAATCTCGCGCCCGGCGCAGCTCACGTAGTGGGAAGACATGATGGAGTCAAGGCTCATGATGGGGCTCCCGAGGCGCTGGCGCGCAAGCGCCCGACAACACCGGTGGGAAAGTAATAAACGGACAGCACAAACAGCACGCCCAGCCACAGCAGCCAGCGGTCCGGCGACAGCAAGGCCGACAACCACGGTAAAGCAGAGGCTGCCTCGCTCCCAAGCCGCAGCAAGTCCTGCAGATAGCTTTGCGCCACCAGGAACAGCGCCGATCCGATGGCCGCGCCGTAAACCGTGCCCATGCCGCCGATCACCACGATCAGCAGCACGTCAATCATGATTTCAAACGACAGCGAGGTGTCGGGCCCGTTGTAGCGCAGCCAGAGCGCCAGCATCGCACCGGCCATCGTGGCGAACAGCGCCGACAGGATGCTGGAGGTGGTGCGGTAGACCACGACCCGATAACCAATCGCCTCGGCGCGGAATTCATTCTCGCGAATCGCCTGCAACACGCGGCCAAACGGCGAGTTCACAATGCGCAGCAGCGTCAGCAGCAGCACCAGTGCCACGCCAAACAACAGGTAGTAGCTCAGCAGCCGGCCATCGAGCATGACACCCAGAAAGGGCTCTTCCATGAACTCAAAACTGGGCGACAGGATCTCAGGAATCTTGAACGACAGTCCGTCCTCGCCACCGGTGATCTCCGACAGTTGCGAGGCCAGCGTCTGGAAAGCCGAGGCCACCGCCAGCGTGATCATGGCAAAGAAAATGGCCTTCACCCGCAGCGAAAACAGCCCCACCAGCAGCGCCAGCACAAACGACAGCAACAGCGCGCAAAGCAGTCCGAGCCCCAGCGCCTCCCAGGTCGGGCCAAGCCGGGTGGTCGCCAGCGCGATGCCGTAAGCGCCGATGCCAAAGAACATGGTGTGCGCAAAACTGACGATGCCGGTGTAGCCCAGCAACAGGTCAAAGCTGGCCACCAGCACGACAAAGATCAGCACCTTGGCCGCCACGTTCAACGCCTTGACGCCGGGGAATAGAAAGGGCGCGAACGCCAGCGCCATCAGGAGCAGCACCAGCACCAGCGCCAGCACGCGGCTGCGCGGAAAATCATTGGAAAGAATTCGTTGCAACATACATGCACCTCAAATCAACGCGTGTCTTAAACCAGGAAGGCCGTGGAACCGGCATTGCCGGGCCACTGGCCTTGCCCCCTGCAAGGGGGAAAGCGGCCACACGAAGTGGGCAAGCCGGGGGGTGTTCATCGATTCGTCACGGGGTAAATGCCCTGGGGTCGCCACAGCAGCACGGCCGCCATCAGCGCAATGTTGGAAAACAGCGCCACCTTGGGGGCCAGAAAACCGGTGTAGTTGGCCATCAGGCCCACCAGCAAGGCGCCTAGCAGCGCGCCGCCGGTCGAGCCCAGGCCGCCGATGATGATGACGATGAAGATCAGCACGTTGACCTGCGCGCCCATATGCGGGGTGACGTTTTGCTGGTACAGGCCCCACATCACGCCACCCAGGCCGGCCAGCGCGCTGCCGACCACAAACACGCCGACAAACAGGCGCCTGATGCGGTAACCGAGTGACTCCACCATCTCGCGGTCC
>JAKFXU010000480.1 GCA_021731215.1 Rhodoferax sp. | reverse complement strand
TGCTCACCTGCTGGCCTTGGTGCAGGAATATGGCATGTGGGTCTATGTCATCCTGTTCGCCATTATCTTCGCCGAAACAGGCTTGGTGGTCGCGCCTTTCCTGCCGGGCGATTCACTGCTGTTTGTGGTCGGTGCCATGTGCGGCGTCGGGCTGTTGAGTTACCCCTTATCGGTGGGGCTGCTGCTGGCGGCGGCGGTGCTGGGAAACCAGACCAACTACACCATCGGGCGCTACTTTGGACCCCGGGTGTTCAAGTGGGAAAACTCCAGGCTGTTCAACAAGGCGGCCTTCGACCGGACGCATGATTTCTACGAGCGCTATGGCGGCATCACCATCGTGGCAGCACGTTTCATGCCCTTTGTGCGGACGTTTGCGCCGTTTGTGGCGGGTGTGGCGAAAATGACGCGGGCCAAGTTCACCTTCTACGATGTGACCGGTGGCGTGCTCTGGGTGCTTGGCATCATCACCATTGGCTATTTCTTCGGTAACTTCCCATTGGTGAAAGCACATATGGACAAAATCATCTGGGCCATGATTCTGATTCCCGGCTTGGTGGTTATGTACGGCGCCTGGAAGGCGCGGCGCAAGGCCTGAACCGGTGTTCAACCCACGCGGCGGTCAAACCGAGCGATTTCTGGCCAGCGGCGGGTTTTTTGAAAAGTAGCCCTGGATGCCGCGCATCAGGGCACTGGCCAATTGCTCCTGGTAGGCGTCGCTGTTGAGTTTGGCTTCTTCCTCGGGGTTGCTGATGAAAGCGGCTTCCACCAGCACACTGGGGATGTCGGGCGCCTTGAGCACCGCAAAGCTGGCCTGCTCGACTCTGGGTTTGTGCAGTTTGCCGACCCGGCCGATTTCGCCCAGCATGGCGCTGCCCAGTTTCAGGCTGTCGTTGATTTGAGCCGTGGTGCTCATGTCAAACAGGACGCGCTTTACCTGTGCATCCTTGGCTGTCACATTCAAGCCACCCACCAGATCGGCTTTGTTTTCCTGCTCCGCCATCCAGCGCGCTGCCGTGCTGGAGGCACCGCCCTGGCTCAGCGCAAAGACGCTGGCGCCCTGTGGCCGGGGCGTAAAAAACGCGTCGGCATGGAGGCTGATGAACAAGTCGGCCTGGACCCGGCGCGCTTTGTTGACCCGCACCTGCAGCGGCACGAAAAAGTCGGCGTCGCGCGTGAGGTAGGCGCGCATGGTGTTGCCGTTGATGGTGGTCGCATTGATGCGCTCGCGCAGCCGGTGCGCCAAACGCAGCACCACGTCTTTTTCACGCGTGCCAGCGGGGCCGATGGCGCCCGGGTCTTCGCCGCCGTGGCCGGGGTCCAGCGCAATGATGATCAGGCGGTCGGTCCGGGCTGCGGTCGGACTGGCGCTTGGAGCGGTGGGTTCCGGGCTTTTGGGCGATGATGCCGGTTTTTTGGCGTGCTGGGCAATCAACTCTCCCAGCGGATCGTGCCCGCCGGTGCCCGCCGGTTTCGCCGCGTCGGCTGATTGCGCGTCTTTCAGTCGCTCCGCTATCAGCGCTTCCAGCGGGTCGATGAGCTGGGTTGGATACAGATCGAACACCAGCCGGTGCCGGTAAGCGGCGACCGGGGCCAGCGTGAACACCTGCGGCGCTATGGCTTGCTTCAAGTCCAGCACCAGACGCACCACACCCGGTGCGCTTTGTCCAACGCGAATGCCGGCGATGGTGGGGTCGTCGGCCCGAACCTTGGCCACCAGTTCCTTCAAGGCCGGATTGAGGTCAATGCCCTCGATGTCAACCGCCAGGCGCGGCGGACTGGCGACAAAAAACTGTTTGACCTTCAGTTCAGTGTCCGATTCGATGGTGACGCGCGAGTACTCGGGCGCCGGCCACACCCGCACCGCCAGAATGGTGGCGCCGCGCGCCAGATGTTGCGTGCCCAGCACCAGCACCAGGGCGCCGGACTGCAACAGGCTGCGGCGTTTCATGGGCGGTCCTCGTGCTGATCTTGACGCGCGTGGCCTACCTGGTGCTTGGGGGGCCGGCCATGGCTGACGGCTTGCAGCAAAGCCATGCCGACGGCCGTTTGTGCGCTCAGCGTCACCTGGCGGGACTCATCTTCAAGCGCTTCGAGGTGAATCACCAAATCAGCGCGCGGAATGAAGCCGGCGGCTTTTTCAGGCCACTCGGCCAGCTTGAGGCCGGGGCTGGCAAAGAGGTCGCGAAAGCCCGCGTCTTCCCATTCGCGTGGGTCACTGAAGCGGTAGAAGTCAAAGTGCCAGATGGCCAGGCCCGGCAGCTCATAGGGCTCCACCACGGCGTAGGTCGGGCTTTTGATGCGGCCCGTCACGCCCAGGGCGCGCAACAGATGGCGCACCAGCGTGGTTTTGCCAGCGCCCAGGTCGCCGTGCAATTCAATGAAAGCGTTGCGCAACTCACGTTGCTCAGCCAGGGCCGCGGCGAACAATTGGGTGGCGGTCTCATCCGGCCAGACCAGGCTTTTTACAATCGGGGTGTGACTAGTTCCACTCATCAGGTCAACGCCAGCCAATTGGCGTCCAACATTCAGGCATGGGCCCGGGAATTGGGATTTTCGCAAATTGGCGTGGCCGGGGTTGATTTGTCTTCATCTGAAGCCGGATTATCAGCCTGGTTGGCCCGTGGTTTTCACGGTGACATGAGCTATATGGCGGCGCACGGCCTCAAGCGCGCCCGTCCGGCCGAACTGGTACCCGGCACCGTGAGTGTCATCACGGTGCGCATGGACTATCTGCCGGCCGCCACGCCGCCGGGCTGGCAGGCCATTGAGTTGGAGCGCTTGAGGCGACCCGGCGAGGGCATCGTGTCGGTTTACGCCCGGGGGGGCGACTATCACAAGGTACTGCGCCATCGCCTGCAACGCTTGAGCGAGCGCATCGCCGAATGTGTCGGACCGTTTGGTCACCGGGTCTTCACCGATTCGGCGCCGGTGCTGGAGGCCGAGCTGGCGGCGCGCAGCGGCCAGGGTTGGCGCGGCAAGCACACCCTGCTGCTCAGCCGGGCGGCCGGCTCCCTGTTTTTTCTGGGTGAAATCTATGTGGATCTGGCGCTGCCCTTGAGCGCACCGGTGTCAGAGCATTGCGGCAGTTGCCAGGCCTGCATCGAGGTCTGTCCGACGCAAGCCATTGTGGCGCCGTACCAGCTTGATGCCCGGCGCTGTATCTCCTACCTCACCATCGAGCATGCGGGGGCTATCCCGCTGGCACTGCGGCCCCTGATCGGCAACCGCATTTACGGTTGTGACGACTGCCAACTGATTTGTCCCTGGAACAAGTTCGCCCAGCGCAGCGCACTGGCCGATTTTGATGCACGCCCGGGCCTGGTGGGCAGCCAGTTGGCGACGCTGTTTGGCTGGACCGAAGCAGAGTTCTTGCGCTTGACCGAAGGCAGCCCAATCCGCCGGATTGGGCACGAGCGCTGGCTGAGGAATATTGCGGTGGCGCTGGGCAACGCGCTGCGTGCCAGTACCGATGCGGTAAACCGTGT